>JACRDZ010000029.1 GCA_016212735.1 Candidatus Firestoneibacteriota bacterium
ATTTCCTATTCTTCCTGTTAATAATAAGGTTGTGTATTTGAACGGGCATGTTTACCGGCCAGGGAAATATGAATTAAAGCAGGGGATGACTTTAAGAGATATCATTTCATCTTATGATATAATTCTTCCAGAACCTGCTTTATATGCTCAAATTATTCGTCTGGAAAAACCTGTTTTTAAACCTGTTGTTATTCCTTTTAATCTCTCGCAAATATTAGAAACCAAAGCAATACAAATAGTTCTTGAGCCGCATGATACAATAGTAATTTTCTCTAAATGGGAATTCGAACAGCATCCTGTTGCATATATTGAAGGTGCTGTAAGAAAGCCCGGAGAATATGAACTTATCAAAGGAATGAAAATAAGTGATCTGATTTTTCTTGGCGGAGGAGTGAACAAAAGTGCATATCTTGATAAAGCACAGCTTTTCCGTATTGTGGATTGGCCGAGAAGAGAACTTATAGAATTTAATCTTCAAAAAGTATTAGAAGGCGATTTAAAAGAAAACATTGAACTCAACGATGAAGACCAGATTGTAATAAGAGATATCCTGGAATTAAAAGATATGTTAATGGTAAGTGTTGAGGGCGAAGTCAGAAAACCCGGGAAATATCCTCTTGTTAAAGATATGAGAGTGAGTGACTTGTTATCCATTGCAGGAAATGTTAAAAAAGATGCTTTTCTGGATGAATATCAGATAATCAGAACACGTAAAGACAGAAAAATTGAAGTATATACATTTAATTTAAAAGAAGCTTTATCTGGGAATAAGGATCATGATATTTTACTTGCTGATGAAGATAAAGTGGTTATTCAAAACATATGGAATGTTAAAGAAAAGAATTATGTAACAATTGAAGGTGAAATAATGAAACCAGATAAATACAGACTGGGTGAAAATATGACATTGCGTGATCTGATTATTCAGGCAGGTTATGTTAAGGAAAGTGCATATCTTATTGAAGCAGAAGTTTTTAGATTTAATCCCACGCAGAATGGAATAGAAACAAACAAAATAAATGTTGACCTTCAAAAAGTTTTAGAAAAAGATAAAGAGCATAATATTATTTTACAGGATAAAGATAAGGTATTCATAAGAAAAATATCACAATGGGAAGATATAGGCCATGTTGTTGAAATAAAGGGAGAAGTGAAACATCCAGGTATTTATACAATCAGAAAGGATGAACAATTAAGTAATGTTATTGAACGCGCAGGTGGATTACTGGAAGCAGCTTATCTTGAAGGTTCGGTATTCACGCGTGAATCTGTTAAAGCTATGCAGAAAGCACGTCTTCTTGAAATGACTTTAAAATTAGAACAGGAAATTTTAAGGGCAGGTACAAAAGAAGCTGCTCAAAGTGTCTCTGCCGAAGGCACACAGAGTACAGCTGCTGTTATTCAGAATCAAAAGGATTTGATTGATAAGCTTAAGAAAGTCGAACCTACAGGAAGGATGGTTATTAATCTTAAAGAGCTAAAAGATCTAAAAGGGACAAAAGATGATATAAATTTAAAAAATGGCGATGTTTTGTTTATTCCAAAAAGGTCAGATTTTGTTCTTGTTACAGGGGAAGTATATAACCCCACAGCACTTATATTTGAAAATAATAATAAAACAAAAGATTATCTTGCCATGGTTGGCGGTCCGACCAAGAGTGCTGATAAAGATGACATATATATAGTTAAAGTTAACGGGACAGTATTATCCAGCGAAAATTTTTCTGCTGGAGTATATAGAAAATGGTGGAATCCGTTCACATGGTGGGGAACATCTTTATTAAATGCGAAATTATCCCCAGGAGATACAATTTTAGTACCTGAAAAAGTTGAAGTATCGCATGTGTTAAGAGATGTAAAAGACGTTACTTCAGTTATCTACAACATAGCAGTGGCTGCGGGTGTGTGGAAAACGATCCGATAAAAATTATCAGATTAGAAGATTTAAAGATTAGAAATTGGAAGATTTTTTAATGCTAATCTGTAATCTTGAATCTGAAATCTCTAATTTTTCAAGAAAGGTTCAGATGAACAGAATATTGCTAACAGGAGTAGCAGGTTTTATAGGTTCAAAAGTGGCAGAGAAGCTTTTAAATAATAATATCGAGGTAATTGGTGTTGATAATATAAATGATTATTATGATATTCGTTTAAAAGAGTATAGATTAAATAATCTGAAAAAAAAGCAAAAATTTAATTTTTTTAAGATAGATATTGAAAACAAATCCAAATTAGATACACTTTTTAAACAAATAGGGAAAATTGATGCTGTAATAAACCTTGCTGCAAGAGCAGGAGTAAGATACAGTCTTGAAAATCCACACATATATATGACAACCAATGCTAATGGTACTTTAAATTTACTTGAATGCTGCAGAAGTAATAAAATTAATAAATTTATATTAGCATCTACTTCCAGTCTCTATGCAGGCCAACGAATGCCTTTTCATGAGTGTCTCCCTGTAAATACACCTATTTCACCTTATGCTGCTTCAAAAAAGGCAGCAGAAGTTATGTGCTATACATACAAATATCAATATGATATTGATGTAAGCATAGTACGTTATTTTACTGTTTATGGACCAGCCGGCAGACCTGATATGAGCATATTCAGGTTTATAAAATGGATAGATCAAGGAGAAACAGTAGAAATATTCGGCGATGGAGCTCAGAGCCGTGATTTTACATATGTGGATGATATTGCAGAAGGTACTATTAAAGCATTAAAAGAGGTTAAATTTGAGATTATAAATTTAGGTGGGAATAAACCTTATGAATTAAAATATGCATTAGAACTTATAGAAAAATATTTAAATAAAAAAGCAAAAATTGAAAATAAAACCTTTCATAAAGCAGACATTAAAGCCACATGGGCAGATATTAAAAAAGCTAAAGATTTATTAAATTGGCATCCAACAGTTACATTAGAAGAGGGGATTAGAAGGACAGTAGAGTGGTATAGAGAAAATAGGGAATGGATGAGGGAGATTAGGTTATAATGGATAAACACTGGTACGTAATTCAAACCAAACCAAAGAATGAAGATCTTGTAGATACGCGTTTGAAAAATGAAGGATTTGAAGTTTTTAATCCCAAAATTGAAAAATATATACATAGAAATAATAAAAAAATATTAGGATATGAATGCTTATTCCCAAATTATATCTTTGTAAATTTTAATTTAGGAGAGCATTTCAGACTTATTAAATGGACTCATGGAGTAAATAAAATAGTTGGATGTGGAGATAATCCAGTTCCTATCAGTGAAAAAATTATTACTTTTATCAGGGAACGGACAACATCCCAGGGAATAATTAAACATATAAAGCAATTTGAACAAGGAGATAAGGTCAGGATAAAAACAGGACATTTTAAAGACCTGATAGGTATTTTAGAACATCCTGTATCAAGCCAGGGGCGGATTAAAGTATTACTTAATTTACTTAATTATCAATGTAAATTAGATTTACATCAGAGTGAAGTTGTTAAATATTGACAAAAGTGAATGTATACTGTAATATACTATTTGTTCATGGGTTGAACAAATAGTATTTTTATTATTTTCTAACCCCAAATAAATATATAAATTAGATAAACTTGATATTATAGACAAACTGTATAAATCAGAATGGCGGTAGCCTATCTTGCTCTCCTCTATAAGCCTGTTAGCTTTATAAAAATACAAATATAAAATGAATAAACCAATATGACAGAAACAGATTTAAAAATAATTAAAGAATTTGCTGAAAATAGTAAAGTTTCTCAGCGTAAACTTGCCCTTAAACTAGGCATAAGTCTAGGTAAAACCAATTATCTTATTAATGAATTATTGAATAAAGGGTATATAAAAATTAAAAGATTTAAAAATTCCAAGAATAAAATAGGATATATATATAGTCTCACACCAAGTGGTATTAATGAAAAAATAAATTTAACTTATGTTTTTTTAAAAAAGAAAAATGAAGAATATAACAACTTAAAAGAAGAGATAAAAGAATTAGAAAGATCACTTAATATAGAATAGAACGTTGAAAGTAAATAAAATTGAATACTAAAAAATTTGTTCCTTATAGCAGACAATATATTGATTCTGATGATATTAATGAAGTAGTAGAAGTTTTGAAAAGTGATTGGCTTACTCAAGGCCCAAAAATATCCGAGTTTGAAAAAAAATTGTCAGAATATTGCGGAGCAAAATATGCTGTTGTTTTTAACTCTGGGACATCTTCGCTTCATGGTGCATATTTCGCTTCAGGTCTTGCAGAAGGTGATGAATTTATTACAACACCGAATACATTCATTGCTACATCAAATGTAGGTTTGTACTTAAATGCTGTTCCTGTATTTGTAGATATAGAAAGTGATACAGGCAATATTAATGCTTCTTTAATTGAACAAAAAATAACAAATAAAACAAAATTAATAATTCCTGTTCATTTTGCCGGACATCCTGTTGAACTTGAAAAAATATATAACCTCGCAAATAGATATAATATAAAAGTTATTGAAGATGCATGCCATGCACAAGGCGCAAAGTATAAAGATGAAATTATAGGGAATTGCAAATATTCAGACATGGCTGTTTTTAGTTTTCATCCTGCAAAACATATTACTACTGGTGAAGGAGGAGCAGTTTTAACTAATAGTAAAGATTATTATGAGAAATTACTGATGTTCAGAACTCACGGTATTACCAGGGAACATTTTTTTAGTAAACCTGATGGTCTCTGGTATTATGAAATGCAAGATTTAGGATATAATTACAGATTAACAGATATTCAAGCAGCGCTTGGTATATCACAACTTAAAAAACTGGACGGATTTGTTAAAAGAAGAAGAGATATATCTGAAATTTATAATAAAATATTTGATAAAAATTCTTGTTTTGATATACCAGTTGAAAAAGAATACGCTTATTCATCATATCATCTTTATACAATAAAACTAAAAGATGAGTATATAAATAAAAAAGCAGAAATATTTTCCAGAATGAGGGAAGAAGGTCTTGGTGTTCAGGTTCATTATATACCTGTTCATCTGCATCCATATTATAAAGGTTTAGGTTTTGAAAAAGGAACATATCCTAAAGCAGAGGGTCATTATCAAAGAGTAATAAGTATCCCTTTGTATCCATCAATGAATAATGAAGATATAGATTATGTTATTGAAAAAATAAATTATGTGTTTGATAATGTTTAAATTATAAGGTAGTTTATTATGTATCAATTAAAAATAATCCCTTTCTATACTGGAATTCAAACAATAGAAGAAGCTTTACATGACAAAAAAAGTTTAGATCTTTTATGGCTTGAGATACTATTAAATGATACTGTTGACTGGGAAAGTTTCCTTAATAAAAATGAGATAAATAATTCTTATGAAATTGCCTGTATCTGGTATTCTAATTTTAAAACAATAATTACAAATTATATTCATAGAAAACCATTAATGGAGAAAAAAGGTAAAATTGACGACCGTGTATATAGAAAATTTCTGGAGGCTTTAAATTTTGTATCAGTTTGATTTGAATAAAATTATTGAATTACTGAAAGATTTTACACGTATAAATAACAGCTCATTAGAAATTATTATTATAGGTGGATTGGCTCTTGAGTATTATGGTATGAAAGATAGGACTACTTTTGATTTAGATGCTGAAGTTAAGGGAGAAGTAGAAAAACTATTTATTTTTTTAAAGTCAAAAGGTATTCCTGCTGATATTAGTGAAAATATATCCGGGTGGTCAATAATATCATTAGCGCCTGAATATAGAGAAAGAACACAGGTTGTATATAAAGATGAAAGACTTTCTGTTAAAGTTTTAAACCAAATAGATTTTATTATAGCTAAATTAAGAAGGTCAACAGAAGAAGATATTAATGATGCTCTTTTTATTGCCAAAAAATTTAATATAAAATCAGAAGACATACAAAAAAACGCTGATGAGGCAATAAAGAATTCACCGAAAGATACAGCTTTATTTGTTTTTAAAAAAAATATAGAATTTTTTATAAAAGAATTACCTTAAAATATAATTTTGAAATAAATAAACCAATGAAGAAAAATTAAAGAATTTCTGATAGTTCAATAGCTTGCAAGTTTTAGCTTACCAATCTGTCAGTTTGCGTGCTTACCAGCTAAACAAATGAACTATAAAAAATTAATAACGTGAATATCGAAACTAAAATTAGTTTAAAGGATTGATTTTATGGAAAAATTAAATTTACCTATTGTTACCGATACATCAAGTTAAAACCTGAAACCTGAAGCTCGGAGCAATCTTATCATGTCGGATAAACAAATAAAAGACATAATAAATAAAAAACCCTATCTTTTCTGGTATGTTCATGATATTGAGTCTTTAAGTACAGAAAGTATTATAGAAGCAATATTATGCAGAGGAGATTTTAATGATTTTCTTGAATTAATAGAAATTATAGGGATTGGAAAAGTGGCAGAAATATTTTCCAAGCAGATTTCAAAGAATAGATCAAACTACAGCAAAAAAACTGAAAATTATTTCAATCTTTTTTTTAAAAAGCATATTAAAAATGTTTAAAGAAATACTAACGGAAAATCAAAAAAATTTACTCCCAATGATAAAGAATATGGGAAAAGGATATTATCTTGCAGGTGGTACAGCTATCGCACTTCAAATAGGACACAGAGGTTCAATAGATTTTGATCTATTTTCTAGTAACCAGCTTAATACCATTAAAATAATATCAGAGATAAAGAAGTATAATTATAAAATAAATGCAACATTAGAAGAGAGTCCTCAAGAGTTAACAATGATTATTGAAGAAGTAAAAATTACCTTTCTTGAATATCCTTTTAATATAGAATCGGTTATATCATTTGATGATATTATTACAATACCCGATCTTCTTACACTTGGTGCAATGAAAGCATATTCTCTGGGAAGAAGAAGCAAATGGAAAGATTATGTTGATCTTTATTTTATTATTAAAAATTACTTTTCAGTTAAGGAAATATCAAAAAAAGCAGGGGAAATTTTTGAAGGTGGATTTAATGAGAAGCTTTTCAGGGAACAACTCTGTTACTTTGCAGATATAGATTTTAGTGAAAAAATAGAATATACTAGTGATGTAATTGAAGATGAAGAGATAAAGAAATTTTTGATGAATATGGCAGTTGAGCTTTAAATTAATAAATCTTTTAAACAGAATTATGATTATAAGGTTGGAATGCACAAATCCCAGAAGTTGTTTTAAAGAAGCTTTTGTTCAGAAACTTATTGATGATGATAAAATTTGGATAGACATGGTGGAACAATGAAACCTTTCGAGCTATATATATAATGAAGATGAAAATTAAAGAAATATTAGAGAAGATAATTGATTATCGAAATGCTTTTGAACAGTTGTTGTTATTATTTGAAGAGAAGTTAAAGAGTTTTCTGCTTTAGTTTAAACAGGAGCATACTTACAAAATTAAATATGAAAAAAGAACAGCTAATTTTTATATTAGAATCATATTTTAAAGAAAAATCAATAAACTATAATATAAATTTGGTTTTTTTGTATGGTTCATATGCTAGGGGATATCCAAAAGAAGAATCTGATGTGGATTTAGCTATATATTTTTGGCCAGAAACATCTTCTGACGATGTAATATTTAAAAATATTACAGATATTTCTTTTGTCCTTTCCGAAAAAATTAATAAGGATATAAATATTATCCCTTTATATAGTGATTTTAGAAAACCTATGTTGTATTATAATGCTATAGTTTTGGGTTCTCCTATATATATTAAAAATTTTAATCAATACGTATATTTAAAAAATCAAGCAATAGTTCAAATGGAAGATTTTAGTATTTTTGGTACAAAATGGCAATTGGAAATAATCGGGAAAAACCTGGAGGCATTACATGGCTGAGTTTGAATATGCTAAGGGAAGAATTGGTGAGTCATTACAATTCATTTCTCAAGAAATGAAAGAATTTGAACAAGATTATGCTAACAAAACATGGAATGAATATCAAGAAGATAAAAAAATCCAGAAACTTATAGACAGAACAATTGAAAATATTCTTACAGCTTTAATTGAAGTTACCGGTACTATTTTAACAGAAGAAAAAATTGCTGTTGAAAATTATTCTGATGCTTTAAAAAAATGTGCTAAGTTGTTTGGTTTTTCTGAAGATGAACAAAATAATTTAGCTAAGTTAGCCATACAAAGAAATCGTTTGGCACACAGATATCTCAACTTTAGATGGCAAGTAATAACAATGTACAAGACATCCCAGCATTTAATTCAAAAAATACTAATTGCTATATTAGAAAGAGAAAAAAATAAAACATAAATATTAATTTGCTGAAAGGATCAATTTATGGAAAATCAAACAAGAGGGAAAGGTTGGCTTCCGGATTATCCTGATTTTAGAGATTATACACAAGAACATACTAATGTTAGTGAAATACTGAAATCAACTGGTGTTTTAAAGACAGACTGATGATATAGTTCAATTGAACAGGCAGATAAAAATGGCAAGATTCCATTTCCCGGTAAAGGTGAAAAAATCGAAGGTGGTCATGCAATCGTAGCAGTGGGTTATGATGATAAGATGAAAATAAAGAATATGGATTCTAAGGGAATTGAAACAACAGGAGCATTGCTGATAAGAAATTCATGGGGAACAGGGTGGGGAGATGCAGGCTATGGTTGGTTACCTTACGAATATGTTTTAAAAGGACTGGCGCAGGATTTCTGGTCAGTTATAAAGAAAGAATGGGTAGATACAGGTGAATTTAAAGTTTGAAATATGAATAAAAGAAAGTTTTAAATTGCAAGTCTCAAGTTAAAACCGGAAACTTGTAATATTAAACATTAAACCTGAAATTTGTAACCTTAAACTCGGAGTAATCATGCCCCAACAAAATGAGCAATATGAAGACAATGAAATATCTCTAATAGAGCTATTAGCAGTAATAGTAAAACATCGCTGGGTTATAATATGTATCACATTTTTGGTAAGTGCAGTAGTTGCTGTTTATAGTTTAACTTTACCTAATATTTATAAAGCTACTGCTAAAATTCTTCCACCCGGAAAAGAGAGCTCTAATATTAGTGCTATTGCAGCGCAATTACCAGGCGGGTTAGCTTCGTTAGCTGGTGGTGCACTTGGAATAAAGGATACTGGTGAATTATATATAAGTATGCTAAGAAGCAGGTCTATAACAGATAAGATTATTGAAAAGTTTGATTTAAAGAATATTTATAAAGCAAAATA
>JACRDZ010000228.1 GCA_016212735.1 Candidatus Firestoneibacteriota bacterium
TGAGCATTGACAATTGAGCATTATAATTCAATTTATATTAATAACGTCTAATGTTTTCAAAGGATTTAAACCTTAATTCTCAATTCTCAATGCTCAATTGCCAATTGTCAATGCTATTTACCCAGACTTGTGGGTAATAGTTAGCCCTCTGTGCCCTCTATGTGCCCTCTAAATTATTAGCTTATTAAGCTATTTAAAATATAAAAAAAAGCATGACACTTTAACATATCATCTCCGTGCCTCTGTGGTTAATTTTGCCTTTGTTTTCATTTTCATGAGTTACAAATGCAGGGATGCACCCTATCTAAATTGACTTTTTCTGATATACAGATTAGTATAATCTCTATGAAAAGATCCATATATTTTTCCTTCTTCTTAATTGGTTTTACTTCGCTTTTGGGGCAGATTCTACTTCTTAGAAATTTCATGCTGGTTTTTTATGGTAATGAAATATCTCTGGGAATTGTTCTTCTTTGCTGGATGTTCTGGACAGCAGTCGGAAGCTGGGGATTGGGAACTTTAACTGAAAATTCAAAAAATACACCAGGTTATTTAGTAATATGCCAGCTTGCTATTGCTGTTTTACTGCCATGTGAAATTTTTTTAGTTCGAATTCTAAAATATTTACTGCATTTACCAGCAACAGAAATAATTAAACTTTCATCAATGTTTTCTTCTGCATTTTTTATTTTATTTCCGCTCTGTATAATTCTTGGTTTTATGTTCAGCCTATGTTCAAGACTTCATGCAAAAGAAGAAATATCAAACAATAAAAATGAATCTAATGGGACAATAAGTATAGGGAATGTTTATTTATGGGAATCTCTTGGAGCTATAACAGGGGGGGGATTTTATAACTTCATATTTGTTAACAGGTTGGATTCTTTTTCAATTTCATATATTACAGGAGCAGTAAGTATAAGTATATCCATAATATTGTTGTTTTATTTTAAAAAACAAAATGTCATTTCATCATTATATATAAAAATTTTAAATGGAGCAGTTTTAATTACATGTATAGTTTTGTTCTGGATGATTCAATTGAATTTGTCAGGTTTATCAAATAAGCTTTTATGGAAGGATTACAAATTAATTGAATCTAAAAATTCAATTTATGGAAACATAACTATTGTTAAAAATGAATCTGAGAATCAAATAATATTTTTTGAAAACGGTTTATATCTTTTTACTGTTCCAGATATATTGCCTGCTGAAGAAACAGCGCATTTTTCCCTTCTTTCACATCCTATACCAAAGCGGATTTTATTAATTGGGAATGGTTTTGGAGGCATATTAAAAGAGATATTAAAACACCGTGTGGAAAAAGTTGTATATGCAGAAATTGATCCATTAATAATTGAAATGGCAGAAAAATATTTACCAGAAGATATTTTTACTGATAAAGAGAATCGAGTTGAAATCCAGAATATGGACGGAAGGTATTATATTAAAACCACTTCTGCACGGTTTGATGTAGTGATTGTGAATCTGGGAGATCCGTTAACAGCTGGACTTAATAGATTTTATACTGAAGAGTTCTTTATGGAAGTTAAAAACATATTAAATCCTGGCGGGGTGTTATCTATTAAAGTCAGCTCAAGTGAAAATTATATATCAAAAGAACAACAGCAGTATCTTGCTTCTTTAAAAAACACCCTAACGAAAATTTTTCCTGAAATCAGGATTGTAATCGGACAGGGGGCAAACTTTTTTCTGGGTCTAAAAGGGAAAGGGAATTTTTACATAGATGTTAGATTGCTAATGGATCGTCTTAAGAAAAGGCAGATAAATGCAAAGTTTTTTCAGGAATATTATTTAAAAGTATTTATGACTAAAAATCGTATTGCTTATTTTGTAGATACTATTGATAAAGTACAGAATACAAAAATAAATCAGGATTATAATCCCACATGCTATTATTATAATCTCGTTTTCTGGAACGCTCTATTTAATCCGGAATATCTTCCAATACTGCAAAAAGTTTTAACATTTGATTTCTGGTGGTTATTAGCAATTATTTTTATTATTTTTATATTTTTATATTTTATAAGAGGAGATTCTATAAAGCGTCAGGATATCTCTGTCCTTGCGGTAGTTATGGCAAATGGTTTTACTGAAATGCTGTTTGAAATTGTTATTCTTCTGGTTTTTCAATCTTTATATGGCTACTTATTTTATAAAGTTGGTTTTATTATAATGTCTTTTATGATAGGCCTTTCCATAGGTACATTTTTTGCAATGAATCATCTGGATAAAGAATTAAATCCTATATCTAAATTAATAGAAATAGAATTTTTTACATTAGCATATTCGTTATTTTTAATTATAACCTTCTATTTAGTTAAAGAAATAACTCTGCCATATTTAGTAACAGAAATACTATTTCCAATTCTAACAGCAGGTATAGGTTTTTTAGGGGGATATCAGTTCCCATATGCAGTAAAAGCATATTTTAAAACAGATAAAGAAGTAGGTAAAACAGCAGGAATACTTTATGGAATAGATCTGGCAGGCGGATGTCTTGGAGCTATTGCAACAAATATTATCTTAATCCCTGTATTTGGGATATATAAAACATGTGTGGTCAGCATATTTGTTAGCTTGTGTGCTCTTTCGTTTATGAAAATAAGTTCTAAAAAATTTTAATGGATTTTATTTGATTCTGAATTTTATTTACTCTGTCTTCCAGGTTAAAATTAATATTATCTGCCCAACCACCTATCCTGATTTTATATGTATTAGTTTCATTATCAATGGTAATATATATCCAGAATCTTCTATATGTAATAAATAAAGTACAATATAATCCTGCCAGCATTAATAATGATGCAAAAAAAACTATGTTTGTGCCAAAATCCTGTGTGATATTCATAATTATATATGGATATCTGTTTTGATAAAAACCATATGTAACAATATAAAATGTAAGACTATTTTTATAAAAAACAGGATGATTTACTTTTAACCTTTTATTTATGTACTGCCCGTTTTCTAGAATTGATATATCTGCTTCATAATTTTTTATATTGCGCATATCATCTGTATATTCAAAATCTATTCTATTAAGTTTTACACTGGTATTTATATCTGGTATTGGTGTAGGATTTCCTTCAAAAAGAGGAATTCCTGCTATTTTCAATCCTGCGCAGCTTGAAATTAAATGTCCTATCAATACAAGAAGAAAAGCAAGATGAACAATATATGGAGCAAATTTACTCCATCCGCCTTTATCTCCATATATTATTTTATAACCTGCTTCTCCGGAGTTTGTAATTGTTCTATATTTTTTATTCTTAAATATATTCTCGATTTCTGTGATAGTATTTTGGAACTCATTTAAGGAGGTATCTTTTTTTACTAAAATTAAAGATGACTGTGTGCGCAGAGTATCTATAAATTCCGGGCTTATATCAATCTGCGGATTTTTTAGGGATTTAGCTATATTAATAATTTTATCTATACTGCATACAAAAGTATTGATCGCAAGTATAAAGAGTATAAAAAGAATAGCCCATATCCACCATACTTTTGAAAAATCCTGTTCTGTTGCTTCCTGTAGCCACATACGAAATACATGCATATCTATTTCAGCAAAAAATTTAGAATTATTTTGTATGTAAAAAGACCCTATAACAGTTACAACAATGAACATAAATCCAAGATAAATTGTAAGTTTTATAGAAGTAAAAAAATTCCAGATTTTTTTAAACATAATATCCTTTTAAAATGAATGTGAACTGCGCATTAAAAGACTTATACCAAGATATGTAAAAATCACCAATATAAATCCTCCAATTGCAAGATATGCAGTTTTTCTCCCCTGCCAGCCGGATGTATAACGTGCATGAAGATATGTGGAATAGTACAGCCATAATATAACAGAAAATAGCTCCTTAGGTGTCCATATAAAATAGTTACTCCATGCAAGATATGCCCAGATTCCTCCGCTTGTCATCGCAATTGTAAACAAGAAAAACCCCCAGGCACATAATCTGTAAACCAGTTTTTCCACAACAGGCAAAGGGGAAATAAAATTACATATAAGAGCTTTGTTTTTTAATTTTATTAAATACAAAACACCTGCACTAAATCCTAAAGTAAAAAGACCATAAGAAATGAAAGAAGTGCTTACATGAGTTTCAAACCAGAGTGTTTGCAAAGCCGGACTTAACGGTTGAATCAATTGAGGAGAAAAATAGCTTTTTAGCAAAGTAATAAAAATCACAGGGACAGATAAAAGAGATAAAGTTTGCTCATGATAACGTAAATACATTGTAAAAGAAACAAGACTTATTGACCAGGAATAAAACAATAATGAGTCAAAAAGGCTTGCCATTGGAGCGTGGCCTAAAAATATGGTGCGAATGATTAATAAAACAGTATGAAAGAAAAAAACAGTAATTTGAATAAAATTATATATATGTAAAAAAGTTTGTTTTGGATTTAAAAATATATAAATACTTAACAAAAAGATTAATAAATATATTCCTAATGTTGCAGATAATAAATATGAAAAATATTTTAACATTTATTTCCCTATAAATTGTTTTCAATTAAGTTTTTTAGTTTTTAAATGTCGTTTTTCCCTTCCAATTTCTAAATTTTTTAGTGCTTTAGCCCTGAATTCTGGATTTTTCCACATTGCCTTATTTCGTTTTCTTATTTTAGCCAGGAACTTAGTATCTTTCCACATTTTTTCCATCTTTAATCGAAATTCTGGATCTTTCCATTTTAATCTATTTTTTTCTAATATTTTTGCCCTGTATTTGGGATCTTTCATTATTTTTTTCCCTGCTTCTACACGTCTCTCTCGGAATTCTGGATTTTTCCATGTTTTTTTAAAAGTCTTTCTTCTGATCTCTTTAATTTTAGGGTCATTACCTACACGTTTTGATAATTCTTGCATTTTTGCTCTATATTCAGGATTTTCCCATTTTTCCTTCATGTATTTTTTCTTCCTGAGTAAAAAATCAGGATTTTCCCTGTTTTGTTTTAATTGTTTTAACATCTTCTTTCGATATTTAGTATTTTTCTCCCATCTTTCCTTAGTAACTTTAATAAATAATGCACGCATTTTAGGGTTCTGCCATAGTTCTATATATGCTTTCCGCTGCTTTTCCAGAAAAACAGGATTGTTCGAATTTTCAATATGTTTCTGGCGTACCATTAAAGAACAAAATGTTTTAATATTGTATTTTTCTCTGTAGTCATCAGTACTCATATTATGCCACTTATATAAATGACTCCAGGTTATTTGCTCATACCATTTCCCGCATACTTGACATTGAATTCTATCATCTACTATTTGGATTTCTTTTTGTTTTTTCTTCATATAAAATCTCAATTTTTATTATTGGAAATATCCAATGATCCGACTAATTCTTTAATATCTTTTATTTTTTTCTCTTTTAGATATTTCTTTATCCCTTCCAGTATTTCCATTGTTAATCGAGGTTTTACAAAATTTCCTGTACCAACAGCAATAGCACTTGCACCTGCTATAATAAATTCCAGAGCATCTTCCGTGCTCATTATTCCACCCATTCCGATAATTGGGATATTAACTTTTTTATATACCTGCCATACCATGCGTATTGCAACAGGTTTTATTGCAGGGCCAGAAAGTCCACCTGTAATATTTTTAAGTTTTGGCCTACGTGTATTTATATCAATTGCCATTCCCAAAAGCGTATTAATAAGTGAAACCGCATCACTTCCGGCTTCCTCTGCTGCTTTAGCTATTTCAGCAATATCAGTAACATTAGGAGATAATTTTGTTATAATAGGTAAATCTGTCTCTTCTTTAACAGCTTTTACAACCTTATAAGTCGTATCAGGATAAACTCCAAAAGCCATACCGCCTTTTTTTACATTCGGGCATGATACATTTATTTCAAGCGCATGCACACCTTTTGCATCATTAAGTCTGGAAGTGAGTTTTTTGAATTCATTAATGCTATGCGCATAAATATTTACAATAGTTCGAGCTTTATATTTACATAAACAAGGTAATTTTGTTTTAATAAACTCATCCACTCCAATGTTTTGCAGCCCAATAGCATTCAGCATACCAGCTGCTGTTTCAACAATACGCGGAGTAGGATTCCCTTGAGATGGGTTAAGCGATGTACCTTTAACAACTATTGCACCCAGCTTATTTAAATCTACAAAATCTTTGTATTCTTCTCCATAGCCAAATGTTCCTGAAGCTGTCATTACAGGATTTTGTAAAACCAGTTTGCCAATGTTTACTTTCATGTTCATAAAAGAACTCCATTTTTATATCTCATAATATATAAATGATAAAATTTAAATTAAGCTCGATAAATCGAGCAACTAGAATACAATATGTTGTAGTTGCTAAAGTTCATTGGGCTTAAAATATACTTTCAATTTCCTATACTTAAATTAGAAAATAAATTTTAATACTAATCGTTTAAATTGTCTATACTTTTATACTTAATTATCAATTGAATTATTTTTTGCCTGTATTCCGAGCTTCTCATCAATGATTAATTCTTCCTCAATTTGATCAAAAAATAATTTATCCGCTTCAGTGAAGTCTGTCCCAAAACGATCGTTAAGAACTATTACAAAAGTATCTTCCTTGCCCGGACATATTCTATTTAATCGGCTTAAGGTTTGAACAGCCTTCACACCATCAAGACGCTTATCCACATACATAGTATGCAAAAGCGGTTCATCATACCCTGTCTGATATTTTTCTGCAACAAGCAATATCTGATAATATGATTTCTTTAAGATAATGATCAAATTCATGTTTATAACGAACTACATGTTCGCGAGAAGCAGTAACCACCATTGCCTTTGCTTTACCGCCGATTTTTTTCATTGAAATCTGTCTGAAATGTTCAATTATAACTTCTGTCTTTTGTGCCAAATTATACGGATGGAGCGTTAAAAAACGAGCTATTGCAATGGCTGCTTTCTTTTTATTTACATTAGGGTCTTCTTCGACTTTTTTAGAAAGTTGAACAAACGTTTGATATGTAGTGTAATTTTCCAGCACATCAAGAATAAATTTTTCTTCGATAGCCTGCCTCATGGAATATAAATGAAAAGGATATGGTTTGCCATCTGTGCCTTTTTGCCCAAATGCTTCGAGAGTCCTTGCTTTTGGTGTGGCAGTAAAAGCAAAAAAACTCAAATTTTTTTGAGGTCCCCGCTGAAGCATTGACTTACGGATTTCATCTTCAACATCTTCCTCATTTCCCCCCTCTTTTTTTAAAGAGTGGTCAGAGGGAGTTCCACTATATTCCCCATTTGGTTCAGAAATCATTTCATTTGTATCAATAACAGTTAAAACTGCTTTCATTTTTTTAACTGCTTCACCACCTTGAGAGCTGTGCGCTTCATCAACAATAATCGCATAATTACGTTTAGGAAGGTCTTCGACTTTATCCAAAATAAATGGAAATTTCTGTAAAGTTGTAATTACAATATTTGTTCCGCTGGAAAGCGCATTTGCTAATTGATTTGAATCTTTATCTATTTTTTCAACCACTCCGGATTTATGTTCAACAGGCAATCCATTGACGCTTAAAAGCATATCAATCGAACTTTCATCCTTTACGCTATAGTGAACCTGACGGGTGACAGTTAAAATATTTTTATCATAGAGTTTTTGTGTTTCAGGATTAAGACGGCTTACCGGTTTAAAATAAGCTAATTTAAATTTTTTCCCGTAATCAGTAATCCCATTTCGCAAAACATCGAGCATCCCGCGGTTTTCTAATTCTTGATTAAGACGGTAGAGGAATTTCTTTTCTATTTCTGCGCCATGGATGGAAGAGAGCTTATCCCATTCTTCTTTTTGCGTTTCATGGATAAATTTTAATAAGATTGAAGTATCGAGTGCAAGCTCACGGTTGAAATTTGCAGGATCGCCTTTGCTGTAACCGCCATATTCGATAAGGCTTTGTTCGATTGCATCTTCAAAATATTTTTCGGTTGTTATGTTCATGAATTATTCCAA
>JACRDZ010000230.1 GCA_016212735.1 Candidatus Firestoneibacteriota bacterium
ATCTTACCAATTTGGCTGTCGTGAGACAGCTACACGCCCTGAAAGGGCGAAATAAATTAAGGAGGTGATGGGATGAATTATAAAGTTTGTTTTTTCCTTCCGTTTTTATGCTGAAAATTGCGAAATTTCTGATTTCACTGTCGGAAAAGTGCAAACGTGGGTTTTGGAAGTTGTATAATTTATGGTGTCATAAATGCCGCCACTACAAATATATAAAAAGGCTAAAATATAATAAATATGCGGTTTATCAGTTAAATGATTTAATAGTATGGAAGAAAAAAAGGGTTGTTAAGCTAAAGCTAAAAAATCATCAAGAGTAGCAAGATTGTGCATGGTGTCGGTGTTATCATCTTCAAGAGAATCTTCTCCAAATTTATTTTTTGCATAGATATAAACTGTATGTTCTCCCTCAGATAAAGATTGTGTCGGTGTATATGAAACAACAATTTCTTTTGCGTCTGTTGAAGGTAAAAGAATTGGAGTAACTTGGTTTCCATCAATTTTCATTATAATTGAGGATGCAACTATATTTGTACCAGATTTTACTGTAACTTTTATTTCTGGTTTATTGTTAGAAACAATTTCATTTACTTCAGGAGTAAAGTTAGTAAACATCGGGAAAAGAGTTCTTGGGCTGAGGTTATAATCATATTTATTCAAATATGTAAAATATTCAACATAGTTTACATACATTACTCTATTATGATACGGTGCTGGTTTCTCATTCCCGCTAGGATCTATGTAAACTCCATCAACAGCAGATGAAACGTAAGCCATTCCATTTCCATCATAATACATTGAATGTCCATGTTCTGGATCATCCTTGCTAGGATATTTTATTAATATATCGCCTTTTTTTAATTTACTATAATCATAGTTGCCAGAATCATCTAAAAGGGGAAGACTTATTTCTTGTAAGGTAGCTGTACCTCTTCTTGCTATTTTTAGTGACCTGCACACTTGAGAAGAACAATCAATACCAGCTTCTTTACAAGGCTTTTTGCCAGCAGTTATTTTATTTAAAAATTCTGATATACTATCGTTACCATCGGGATAATCTGCATACCAAAAAGCTACCCCAGTTTTTAAACCTACTTTGTCAAAAGGGACATACTCAGGTACTAAATTTGCATATCCTATTGAATAATTTAAGTTTGCATAACTATACCCAGCCTCTCCAGTTTCATTACGCCATGTAGCTAATAATTTTTTACAATTTAAATGTATATCAAGTAAAAGAAACAGAATGATTAAAATGATAAATTTTTTATTTATTGTTTCTATTCTATTTTTTCCCATTTAATCACCTTTAATCCTTCTTTTGAATAATGCAATTGATAAATATTCCCATATTTATCTGCTCTTAACGATGTATTTATTAATCTTGAAGCTTTTTCATGTTTAGAGTCAGGTTTTAACATTTTAATCTTTCCCTCAAAAACTCCGTTATTATTATATTTATGAACCTCAAATTCAGAATAGTATCTATCTGCAAAATAAAGATAAGTATTATTTTTATCTGTAATCAAGAACCGTTTCCTTTCCATTGGATTTTTTAAATTAGTTTTAAAATTTATTTGTTTACCCTTTTTTGATAAAATTTTAACATCTGTATCATTAAAAATAATTTCTTTTGCTTCAGCAGATTCGATTTGTTTACTACTATCATAAATTTGTCCATCAATGTAAAATGGATATTTATATTTATCATCTTCATACCAAATGTTATCATTTTCATCTTTAAATAGATTAAATCTTATCCCTTCAACTTTTTTGTAAAGCTTATAAGTCCCTTTTAGTTGTAATTCTTGATCATATATTCTTATACCTGAAAAATCATAATAATCATCTTCAAATCCTGATTTATTATCATATTGACGCCATGGGCCAAAAAACACAAAAATACTTCCTGCATTGTTTACACAAATATCTTGACTATTTGAAGGAGATTTTTCTTTGATAGTTTTTATCCAACTGCCCTTATTATATTTATGGAGTCTCCCTCTATGTATGATATACACATTGCCGTTATCATCAATATCAAAACTTTCAAAAGTACCAGTAGTTCCAACAGGTAAACGATCAGCTAATTCTATAAATTCATTCTCATTTTTTCCCCATTTTCCTTCAACAATTACAACAGATTTATATTGATTAGAGATGTCGTTGACTTCTTCAGCTTTAGTTGGTAAAAACAGGATTAAAACAAATATAATTGCTGATAATACAGTAATAAATTTTTTAATTAAGACTTCTCTGGAAGAATTTATAAAGAAAAGGCGGAATTTATTTTTAATATCCAATAGGGAAGAATTTTTAATCTGTTCTGGTTTATACATGTGTGCTACTCCTTATGACAAAAAAAACAACTATTCTTTTACAACTTCAAAATTTTTGGATTAAACCATACATTAATAAAGATTAAGTTTTAGTCTCACTGTGAGGAATTAAACGTTAGTTAATTAATACTCCCTGAATATTGCCATTGTCAAGAAATTAATTTCTAAAATATTTGTTTGTCTGTTTTATTAGCCTTTATTTTTTTGACATTGAAAAACAATCTTAAAAATACAAATACCAAATCGGATTTATTATTTTTTTTCCCCCGCCAAAAAGATTTTTATTTGTTTTAAAACATTTTATTGAAGTGTCCGAACATGATGTAATGATGTGAGGGCAATTATTTGAATTTATGTTTTTTACGCTCCATCGCCAGCAGTCAGCACAGAATAAATTCTCTATAGCTTTTGTGCTGTCAATTCCGCTTCTTTTTATTTTTTTCTTCTTTACCCAATTTGGGTGAGGGTAAAGAAGAAAAAAATGGGTTTAGAAACAAGTATTTAATTCACTCAAAACAAAATCATAATTTTTAAAGCATACTCATATATAATGGTTACTGACTTAAGCAATTCGACCTTAAAATAAACAAAATTTAGATACCTCGACCGACAAAAAACTTGATTTTACAATGATATTTATTTCAAATGGGTTCAAAAGTTGTGATTGCTCTAATTATAACACCAGAAGGCTTCCCTTTGGTCTATGAAGTAATGCATGGCAACACCCAGCGACAAAACGACCCTTTGATGATATTCTAAAAAAAAATAGAAAAGCAATATAGAAAATACGATCGTATAAGGATAAAGAGCAATTATTCACGGTTCGTCGTTGGGAAGGACACTATCTTTTACGGAGTAATCTTGCTGGAGAAAAACCTGCAAAAATTTGGGAATACTACATCCAGCTAATTGAGATAGAATATGTTTACAAAGAATTAAAAAATGACCTTATCAATATGGTCGATATATCACAGGAAGATCATCGTATTGAATCGCACATTTTTATTTCCTTTGTTTTTAGACTTTTTTGTGTTGAATTGCTTAAGTCGGGCTAAGATAAAAGTTCGTTGTAGTACTATGTTAATTAATGCTTTTGTAACTTTTTAACTTGTACATAAAATATTTTTAGGTTAGTATTTTAAAATGCAGTATATAAATAGATTTATTAATATTAAAAGAGCTTTATTAATAATAATTATAATTCTTCTCCTGGAAGATTTAAGTTCTTCTATATTTTTATCTTCAAATATTTTATATTTTAATATGCTAATAAAATTAAATCTTATTCGAATAACAGAATTATTAGTAACTTTATTTCTTGTAATTTTTTTATGGAACGGTACATGGAAAGATTTAGGTTTTAAATCAGAAAAAATAACACATGATTTAAAATATGCATTTTATTTTATACTGGGATTAGGCGGATTTGTTATATTATTTGAAGTTTTTAGCTTTATACTATACAAAGAAGATATTATTGTTTATCTTGTTGACTATTCTTTACCCATAGACGATACAAAATATATGATGCTGTATATTTTTACTGCAGTTTTGGGAGCAAGCATTACAGAAGAGTTTTTTTTCAGACATATTATTTATGGGACATTAAGAACAAAATTCAATGTATATATATCTATAATAATAACTTCAATAGTGTTTGCTTATCTTCATTTTACAGATATTTATTATTCAATCATTCCTCTTCTTGGAGGAATTCTATTTGCAGTATTATATGAATTAACAGGAAATCTTATAGCCCCAGTCATCTTACATTCTGCAGGTAATCTCACTTTAACTCTTATAACGATAATATATAGAAAATAATGAAAAGGATTTATGATGTTTAAGAAACAAAAAGAAAATTATTTAATACTTAGTATTATTTCAATATTGGTTGGCATTACCGGTTTTTTTACTCTCCTTTTATCTCCTTATCTGGGAATAGAGTTTGAATCCAGGAATAATAAATGGTTTATCAGTTCTGCATCTTCTCCTATTTCCGCTGCTGATTCAAGAGAATTAATCGGGAAAGAGGTTATTTCTATCAATGATTTCAAGCTTCATAAATTTGACCTTGTG
>JACRDZ010000231.1 GCA_016212735.1 Candidatus Firestoneibacteriota bacterium
TAAATTATATTTAAGTAAAACTGATTTTATTTTTGACTTTTAACCATTTAAAAATTATTATATATATATATACCCAATATGCTTAATAGGAGATAAAAATGAGTAAAAATATTTCAAATGAAATATTTAAATTATGTTATTCAATAGATAGAATTGCAAGCAGGCTTTATGCAAATTATGCTTCATCAGTAAAAAATGGTAAATTAAAATCTTTCTGGAAAGAAATGGCTGAAGAAGAAAAAGAACATGTTAAGTTCTGGGTAGAACTTAAAGAATTGTCAAAGAAGGATCTTATTCCACAAATATTTGATGAACCTAAAGAAATTAAAAAAGCATTAAAAGATATTGAGTGTAAAGGTATAGATTTGTTAAAAGAAAGTAAAAAACTTAGAAGAAAATCAGATATGTTTCTTTCTGCTCTTAACCTGGAATTTATGCTTTTGCATCCATCATTTTTTACTATATTTAATTTTATTAAAAATACAAATAAAGGAAATACACCAGAAGAAACCTATGATAATCATCTCGACAAATTTTTAAAAGCTTTAATAAATTATCGCAAGGAGATTTCGGAACTTAGTTTTGTTGGTGAATTATTAGATAATTTGTTAAAAGAAAATAAAAAACTGGAAGTTCAAGGACAGATAGATATTATAACTAAAATTCAAAATAGAAGAGGTTTTTATACAGCAGTTAACCCTCTTGCGCATTTAGCAAAAAGGAATAACTATAACATAGGTATCATGATGCTTGATATTGATAATTTTAAAGATATAAATGATAAATACGGGCATAAAGCAGGAGATGAAGTATTAATTTCAGTTGCAAAAATAGTAAAAAATAATATAAGAATATCAGATGTTGTTGGGAGGTTTGGCGGTGATGAATTTATAGTATTTTTTTCGAAAATTAATTCTGAAGCTGTTTATGATTTATGTGAAAAAATACGGTTGAAGATAGAGAAAGAAATGGCAAAAAATATACCTGTAACTGTAAGTATTGGAATCTGTCATAAGATTATTACAGGGAAACCTGAAGAAGAAGTTGAATTTGTTACAAAAAAAGCAGATAAATGTTTATATAAAGCAAAAAAATTTGGTAAAAATCGTGTTGTTTCATGTGATTAGGGCTTTCTTCGCAAGCCCTTAATAAAAGGAGGTTTTCTTGCTGCGCTGTGGAATTATTGGATTGGGGAACATAGCTTTAAATGGCCATGTTCCATCTTATTTGCATGATAATTTTATACAAAAAGAAATTAAAATAGCAGCTGGTGCAGATTTAATATTAGATAATTGTAACAAATTTAAAAAGATATTTCCTGAAATAACGCTCTATTCCACGTATGAAGAACTTCTTGATAATGAATCTCTGGATTTTATAGATATTTGTACCCCTCCAAATACGCACAAATCAATAATTCAAAAAGCAGTTAATAAAGGTATTCATATTTTGTGCGAGAAACCAATTGCAAATGATTTAGATGAAGCAATTGAAATAAAAAGGCTGATTTTTTCCAGAGATATTGTTTTTTTACCGTGCCATCAGTATTATTTCTCTCCGTCATGGCAGGCAATAAAGGAAGTAATTAATAAAGATAAAATAGGAAAAATACATTTTGCACAGGCGCAAATTTTTAGAATACGAGCAAATGAAGGGAATATACACTGGAATCCTTCCTGGCGGATAGAGAAAGATAAAAGCGGAGGCGGAATTTTAATTGATCATGGCGCACACTTAATGTATCTTTTTACATCAATAATGGGAAAGCCTGTTAAAATTTATGCAAATGTAAAAAAACTTTTACATAAACATTATGAGGTTGAAGACACAGCATGCGTTATATTAGAATTTTCAGATTGCCTGATAGAATTTATTCTAACCTGGGCAGGACATTCCCGCCGTATTGTATACAGATTTCTTGGAGATAAGGGAGAGTTATATGTTGGAGAGGATCATATATCTATTAAATATCGTGATGGTAGAGAAGAAAAAGAAATATTTGATACAGGGATGTCACATGATTCATCTCACAGCTTGTGGTTTACGCCTCTTATTAAACTTCTTGTTCAGCGAATAAAACATAAAGATTACAGAAAAGACGGTATAGAAGAAGCTCTTCTTTGTTTTAAATATATATCCATGGCATACGAATCTTCAATTCAGGGGAAGACGTTAAGTGTGGAATAACCGTATATTTTTCTTGACAACATCTTTATCTGCATATTAAAATTCAAAAAAACAAAATAATAGAAGGGAAAAAAGAAATCATGATTGATACAGCAGATTTTCATAATGGAATGAAATTGGAACTAGACGGAGTGTTATATGAAATTGTTTATTTTCAGCATGCACGTACTGCACAACGAAGAGCTTTTGTACGGACAAAGCTGAAAAATATAGCTACAGGATCAACTCTTGAACGGACGTTTGCCGCTGGAGAGAAATTCCCTGATACTGATTTTCTGGAAAGGAATATGCAGTTTTTGTATAAAGAAGGTGATAATTATATTTTTATGGATACCAAAAATTATGAGCAGATAACCCTGAAAAAAGATCAATTAGGTGATGCATATAAATTTTTTCAGGAAAATATTGAAGTAGCTGTCCAATTTCATAAAGGAAGAGCAATTGGCGTAAGATTACCAATTACCGTAGTTTTTAAAGTAATAGAAACAGAACCATCTTTCCGTGGAGACACAGTTTCAGGAGGCGGAAAACCAGCTAAAATCGAAACTGGTGTTACTATATCTGTACCTGTATTTGTAAATGCTGGAGATTTAATAAAAATAGATACACGTACAGGAGAATATATAGAAAGAGTTAAAGATAAATAAGGAATAAAAATGCGTAAAGCAATTATCACGCGTAATACAAAAGAAACAAAGATCAGTCTTAAACTTAATCTTGATGGAAAAGGTATAGCAAAAATTTGTACATGTGTACCTTTTCTGGATCATATGCTTACTCTTTTTACCTGCCATGGTTTATTTGATTTAGAAGTGAAAGCAGAAGGTGATCTGGATGTTGACTGTCATCATACAGTTGAAGATATAGGGATTTGTCTTGGAGAAGCAATAAATAAGAGTCTTCAGGACAAAAAAAGTATTAATAGGTATGGAATGGCAGTTATTCCTATGGATGAATCGCTTGTTCTTTTAAGTCTTGATATAAGCGGCAGACCATATTTAGGATATAAATTACCGCGTAAAAAGGGTAAAATTGGCAATTTTGATCTGGAAATGGTGGAAGAATTTTATCGCAGTGTTGCCAATAATGCTTTTATTACACTACATATTCAAGCACTGGCAGGAACTAATTTACATCATCTGGCAGAAGCATCATTCAAAGCTTTTGCCCGCGCTTTATCCAGTGCTGTATCTATAAATCCGCGTATTAAAGGTATACCTTCCACTAAGGGGATGCTTTAATGATCGCTGTTATTGATTATGGAGTCGGAAATCTCCGCAGTGTACATAAAGCTTTTGAAAAATGTGGATTTTCTGCACAAATCACAAATAATAAAGATATAATAAATAAAAGTAATGCTTTAGTTCTTCCTGGAGTCGGCGCTTTTCCGCAGGCAATGAACACTCTGAAACAAACAGGATTGGATAAAATAATTCATGAAAATATTAAAAATGGAAAACCTTTTCTTGGTATCTGCCTTGGAATGCAGTTACTTTTTTCTGAAAGTGAGGAGTTTGGACATGAGAAAGGGCTAAACATTATTTCTGGAAAAGTAAAAAAATTTCAGGTTAAACTGAAAATCCCGCATATGGGATGGAATCAGCTTGAAATTAATCAAAATTGTCCATTATTAAAAAAAGTTACACCTGGAGCATATATGTATTTTGTTCATTCTTTTTATGCAAAACCTGATAATCCGGGTGATATTGCAGCAGAAACAGAATATGGAATTAAGTTTACTGCTATGGTATGGAACAAAAATGTATTTGCATGCCAATTTCATCCAGAGAAAAGCCAGGATGAAGGGTTGAAGATAATACGAGCATTTGGTGAAATGGCTATAGGTTCTAGGCTGTAGGTTATAGGAATAAACCTGGAGCCTAGAGTCCATAGGTGTTAAGTTAAGGAATTGCTTTTAATAAAATAGCTTTATATAGCAAGGAGTTATATAAACTGTAAAATGAGTACTGTAAAATGAAAAATGTAAAATGAGGGAACATAAATGAAAGGTGATGACATTGCTGAAAGA
>JACRDZ010000232.1 GCA_016212735.1 Candidatus Firestoneibacteriota bacterium
ATGATTTATGCATAAATCATATTCGTTATCTGTACAGAATATATCGAATTTGACAATCTCAGAATTTTGTTTTTTTAATAAGCAGATTAATCTATCAATTATTTCATCTATAAGACTATATACATTGATAAAAAATTCCTTTATACCATGTCTATCCAATACCGCTACATCGATACCGTTATATGTATTTTTCTGTATAGATTCAATATTTATATCATTTGTCATAATTATATTATATAATATAATAAAAGTTTTATGTTTCTCCAAGATAAATTTTACGAACCATATCATTATTTAAAAGATTATATGCTGAATCCTCTAAAACCACATGTCCTGTTTCAAGACAATATCCTTTATTGGCCAGTTTAAGAGCTGCGTATGCATTTTGTTCAACCAGTAGAATTGTTGTTCCCTGCGCATTTATTTTATGTATAATATTAAAAATCTGCTTAATAATAATTGGTGCAAGACCTAAAGAAGGCTCATCCAGAAGCAGTAATTTCGGGCGTGCCATAAGTCCCCGGCCGATTGCAAGCATTTGCTGTTCACCGCCGCTTAATGTACCTCCAATTTGTTTTTTTCTTTCTTTTAAGATCGGGAAAAGTGTGAAAATATTTTCCAGATCATTTTCAATATTCTTTTTATCATTTCTTAAGAAAGCTCCTATTTCCAGATTTTCAAGTACAGTAAGATAAGGAAATATTCGTCTTCCTTCAGGAATCTGTGAAATTCCCATACTGACTATTTTATCGCAGGATAAATTAGTTATATCCTGTCCATTGAAAAATATTTTACCTGATGAAACTTTACACACACCAGAAATACTCATCAATGTAGTTGATTTACCTGCGCCATTGGCTCCAAGCAGACATGCAATCTCACCTTGTTTTATTTCAATAGAGATACCTTTTAATGCATGTATATTCCCGTAATAAGTATTTACATCTTCCAGTTTAAGCATCAAAAGATTCCTTCCCAAGATATGCTTCAATTACTTTTGTATTTTTTTGTATTTCTTTTGGTTGTCCTTCAGCGATTTTTTTGCCGTAATCAAGAACTACAATTCTGTTAGAAATATTCATTACCATTTTAATGTCATGTTCAATTAAAAGTATTGTAATACCTGAATCTCTTATTTTCTGTATAAGTTTAATTAAATCATTGGTTTCCTGAAGATTTAGTCCGGCTCTTGGTTCGTCCAGAAGCAGAAGTCTTGGTTTTGATGCAAGTGCACGTGCGATTTCAAGGCGTTTTTGAATCCCATATGGAAGATTTGAAGCCCGTTCAAAAGGATTAATATTTAATTCTAAAAAATTCAAATATTTCAGGCATTCGTCCAGCAGTTTTTTTTCTTCTTTTTTATGATGCACGGAATTAAAAATAATGTCCAGAAAATTTGTTTTAACATGTATATGCTGACCTATTCTAATATTATCTATAACGTTAAGATTTGGGAATAACCTTATATTCTGAAAAGTTCTGGAAATTCCGGTATGTACAATTTTATCTGTACGTACAAAAGTAATATCTTTTTTGCCTTTATGTGAATAAAAGAAAATATTACCTCCTGTTGCTGGAGATATTCCCATAAGACAATTAAAGCACGTAGTTTTACCTGCTCCATTCGGCCCGATTATACTTAGTATCTCACCTTCACTTATTTTAAAACTGACTTTATCAAGTGCTAAGAGCCCGCCAAATTCTTTTGATAAATTAAGAGCTTCCAGAATTACTCCCATTTGTTCTTTGCTCCTGTATCTCGTTCATCGAAATATGATTCTTCTTCATGTTCCAGATTTTTAATACTATCCGGATGCATTTCTCCTTTTACTCCTTGTGTCGGCCAGATACCCTCAGGTCTATATCGCATTATAACAATCATTACAATGCCAAAAAATAAGTATCGTGACTCAGCAGGAAGACCCAAACGAAATAATATTTCGCGTAAAATTTCTCCCAGAGAAGTAAGAACAAAAGCTCCTGCTATAACTCCGTATATACTTCCCATTCCTCCTAAAACAACCATACACAATATTATTACAGATTCCCAGAATTGAAACATTTTAGGTCCGATGAAAGTCATCCAGCGTGCATAAAATGCTCCTCCCAGACTTGCAATAGATGCACTTAATGCAAATGCATAAATTTTATATTTCATGATGTTTATCCCCATGCTTTCAGCAGCAATTTCATCTTCTCTTATAGCAAACCATGCTCTTCCGAGATAAGATTTCTGAAAGCGGGAAACAAGATAAACAACAATAATAAGTAAAATAAAAATCAAATAATAAAAAGGGGTTTTACTTATGAACATATAATTTCCTATCATAGGAGGTAAAATTCCCGGGACGCCTCTTGGTCCGTTTGTTAACCATACTTCATTTGTTATAATCAAGATCACGAGTTCAGAGAAACCGAAAGTAACAATAGCAAAATAATCTCCTCTTAATCTAAGTGTAGGAGCTCCAAGTAAAATTCCCCATAATGCGCCGTGTATTATCGAAAGAATAATTAACAGCCAGAAATTACCAAGAAATGAGAACGAATCTGCCCCGATGAATTTTACAGTAAGTAATCCTGTAGTATAAGCTCCTATTCCATAAAATCCGACATATCCAAGATCAAGAAGTCCTGTAAATCCAACAACAATATTTAAACCTAAAGCTAGAATTATATACAGCATAATCATGATAAAAATGTGCAGAATATAATCGTTTACTACAGATATATAAGGAACACAGAATAAGAAAAGGAGTGAAATTATTAATGATATTTTTGGATATTTATTAATATAATTATTTATATTTTTCCAGATAACTTGCATTATTTACTCCAAAAAAAACTTATACTTTTTTTACTAATTTCCTTCCGAGAAGTCCGGAAGGACGGAAAACTATTACGATTATCATTACAGCATAAGCAATTCCGTTTCTGTATGATGAGGAAATATATCCAGCACCCAATACTTCAGCAACACCAAGCAGTACACCCCCAAGCATAGCTCCAGGCAGATTCCCGATACCACCAAGAACAGCTGCTGAAAAAGCTTTAATCCCTGCTGTATATCCCATTGTAGGGAAAATTGCATTATAGTATAAACCAACCATTATTCCTGATAACCCGCCGAGACATGATCCCAATGCGAATGTATAGGAAATAATATGGTCAGGATTAATTCCCATAAGACTTGCTGTAGTACTATCCTGAGCTGTTGCTCTCATTGCTTTGCCTAATTTAGTTTTTGTAACAAGAAAATGAAGTCCCAGCATTATTAAAAAAGTAACGAAAATAATAATAATTTGTAACCAGGAAATATTTATTTCACCAATATTTATAGCACTTATAGAGAAAAAAAGAGGAAGTGCTTCTTCAGGAAAATGCTGAGTTCTGCCTCCCCATAAGAGCAGTGACATATTTTGCAGAAAAAGTGACATACCTATTGCAGTTATAAGGACAGTTAATCTCGGAGATTTTCTTAGAGGACGATATGCAATATAGTCTATAACAATACCAAGTAAAGAGCAGAATAACATACTGACAATTACAGCAAGTATCCATGGTATATTGAAATTTTTTATTAAAACCAGAGTGAAAAATGCACCAAGCATATAAATCTCTCCATGAGCGAAATTTATAAGCTCAATAATTCCATATACCATAGTATATCCGATAGCAATAAGTGCATAGATTCCGCCAACAGTAAGACCATTGACTATCTGTTGTATAAAAATACCATTATTTAAATCATTTATTAATTGTTGAATCATTTTTATCTCTTTTTAAAAGAGACTTCATATTAGCAACTTAGTATGAATTTGTCAACCGATGGGAAGTACCTCCTTTGATTATTTTACTTGACTTTTGTATATATGAAAAATATATTAATATATGTTAAGGGCTTGCGAAAAAATAACTTGGACATTCTCGCTTGTCTTTTTGCCGGATTTCTGCGTTGTATCCTTGCTGCATAGCGCAATTCTGCTATGCACCTCAAGGCCAATGGCAGTAACTTAAGGAGTTTTTTGATGATTTTGTGTTTTTTGGTTTTTGTAGTTGCTTGATTTATCAAGCTTTTTTTATGCTCAATAAATTGAGCAACTACAATTTTCCCCTTAAGTTACTGCCATTACCTCAAGGATACGCCTTGAAGTACAGACGCAAAATTTTGCGTCTCTACTCAAAAATCCTAAAGCGATAATTTGTCCAATTTATTTTTTCGCAAGCCCTAAAATTCTAAAAGTAATTATGGGTACTGTCAAAAGTAAAATGTAAAAAGGGGATAAAAAATGGAACCACAAAAAGATTTCACCACAGAGAACACTGAGAAAAACTATTTTTAAATTTATAGAATCCTCTGTGAACTCTGTGGTTAGTCTTTTACTAACTCATTACTATTTAAGGGTTTCTCTCTAGTTCTCTGTGGTTAATTTTTGACATTACCTAATTATGTGAGGAGGAAAATTTTATGAAATTTTTTGTTGATAGTGCAAATTTAGAAATGATTAAAAAAGCTCTTGATATAGGATTGGCAGATGGAGTTACAACCAATCCTACTTTGATTGCAAAAGAGGGAAAAGATTTACAACTTACAATAAAAGAAATATGCAAAATAGTTAAAGGTCCTGTGCATGTTGAAGTAATAAGTCAGGATTATGAAGGTATTGTTAAGGAAGCACGTGAATTGAGAGAGTGGGATTCTAATATTGTAATAAAGATTCCTGTAACTCGTGATGGACTGCGTGCAGTAAAAGAACTGGCTGAATTAAATATAAAAACAAATGTTACTCTTATATTTAATGCAAGTCAGGCTTTATTGGCTGCAAAAGC
>JACRDZ010000229.1 GCA_016212735.1 Candidatus Firestoneibacteriota bacterium
AATTTCATCTTACTCCCACAAGCGTTTTTAGAGATGTGGGTAATAGTTAGCATATAGAGGACACAGAGGGGGGAGAACTTAAAAACTCTTCTAACTCATTAATATTTAAAGGTTTCTCTGTGTTCTCTGTGGTTAAGTTTTGACATTACCGAAAAATTGGAAAGGATATTTATTATGAAAAAAAATTATTTATTAACACCAGGACCAACAGCAGTCCCTCCAGAAGTGGCTCTGGAAATGGCAAAGCCAATGATTCATCATCGTACACCTGTGTATACAGAAGTTTTTAAAAAAGTAAATGAAGGAATGAAATATATTTTCCAGACAAAGAATGATGTATATGTTCTTGCATCCTCAGGTACAGGTGCTATGGAAACAGCTGTTGTGAATATATTATCTCCTGGAGAAACAGCGCTTATTGTTAGAGGTGGAAAATTTGGAGAACGATGGGGTAAGATTTGTGAGGCTTATGGTATAAAAACTATTAATTTGGATATAGAATGGGGTTCTGGAGTAAAACCTGAAGCTATAGAAAAAATCCTTAAAGAAAATAAAGAAATTAAAGCTGTATTTACAACTTTAAGCGAGACATCTACTGGAGCAAGAACTGATATTGAAGCTTGCGGTAAAATAGTAAAAGAAACAGAAGCCGTTTTGATTGTAGATACAATAAGCGGTTTGGGAGCAGAAGAATTTTATACAGATAAATGGAATGTTGATGTAGCTGTCGCTGGTTCACAGAAAGCTCTAATGCTTCCTCCCGGACTTGCTTTTATAACTTTGAGTGAAAAAGCATGGAAATTACAGGAAAAATCAAAAGCGCCGAAGTTTTACTGGGATTTGAAAAAAGCAAAAAAATCATTAGCAGATGGAGAAACACCTTTTACTCCTGCAATATCTCTTATCATAGGTTTAAATAAAGCAATACAGATTATACAGGAAGAAGGGATTGAAAATGTTGTAAAAAGACATGCAAAATTGGCTAAAGCAACGCGTGAAGCTGCCAAAGCCATAGGGCTTGCTCTTTTTGCACCTGATGCACCAAGCAGCTCAGTAACTCCTGTAAAAGTCCCTGAAGGTATTGATTGTTCTGCTTTTATTAAAAAGTTAAAAAGTAAATATGGAGTTACAATAATTGGAGGGCAGGATCATCTTAAAGGTAAAATATTTAGAATAGCACATCTTGGTTATATGGATATATTTGATATCATAATTGTTATTTCAGCAATAGAAATGGTACTGTCAGAACTTGGTTATAAGGTTGAACTTGGTAAAGGTGTTGGTATAGCTCAAAAAGTATTAATGGAATAACAAATAAAGGAGGAAGCATATTACTATGTTTAAAATTCTTGTTAGTGATGCCCTTTCAGAAGAAGGTATAAAAATTCTTAAAGATAATAAAAAAATAGAACTGACTATTAATACAAAACTTACTCCGGAAGAACTTTTAAAAGAAATTCCTAAATATGATGTTTTACTAATCAGAAGCGGTACTAGGGTAACAAAAGAAGTAATTAATGCTGCGGTAAATTTAAAGATAATAGGGAGAGCTGGGGTAGGGGTAGATAATGTTGATACAGAAGCTGCATCAAAACGCGGTATTATTGTAATGAATACACCTGAAGGCAATACTATTTCTACTGCAGAACTTACTTTTTCCAATCTAATGGCTGTTGCAAGAAATATTCCTCAGGCAAACAGTTCTTTAAAATCTAAAAAATGGGAAAGGAAACAGTTTACAGGTGTCGAATTAAAAGGCAAAGTATTAGGTGTTATTGGTCTTGGAAGAATAGGATTTGAAGTTGCCAAACGTGCAAAGTCTTTTGAAATGAAAGTAACTGCTTATGATCCTTTTATTTCTCTGGAAAAAGCCGAATCCGCAGGGATAAAACTGGCAAGTCTTGAAGAGATATATTCTTCATCAGATTTTATCACCATTCATACACCTTTAACCAATCAAACAAAATATTTAATAGATGAGTCTGCGCTCGCAAAAATGAAACCCGAAGTTAGAATAATAAATTGTGCAAGAGGCGGGATAATTAAAGAATCTGCACTTTATGAAGCATTAAAAAACAAAAAAATTGCTGGTGCGGCTTTAGATGTATTTGAGAATGAACCTCCTCTGGAAAGCCCATTGCTTGATCTTGATAATTGTGTTGTTACACCTCATCTTGGTGCTTCAACCACCGAAGCACAGGAAAATGTTGCAGTAGATGTGATTAAACAGGTTTTGGATGCTTTGTTTGAAAACAGAATTGTTAATGCAATCAATGTACCATGCGTTGACCCTGCTGTTTTGAAAGAACTAACTCCTTATCTGTCTCTAGCAGAAAAAATGGGAAATTTTTTGGGACAAATGGGGGAACAACATACTCGCAAAATTGAGATAATGTATAGCGGTGAAATTGCAAAATATGATGTTAAACCAATTACTACAGCATTTATTAAAGGTTTTTTACAGCCTATTTTGAAAGATACAGTTAATTTTGTGAATGCACCATTCATTGCTAAAGACAGAGATATAAAAGTTATCGAACAGAAAACAACGGAAGTAGAAGATTTTACAAATTTAATTTCAGTAAAAATAGAAACTGATAAGATAAAGACCTTTATTTCAGGTTCTCTTCTGGATAAAAAATTGCCTCGTATTGTAAAGATAGATGATTATATGGTAGATATAGTACCAACTGGAAATTTATTAATATGTTCTAATTATGATATCCCTGGTATTATTGGCAGACTTGGCACTATTTTAGGAAGTCATAATATTAATATTGCAGGAATGAGATATGGAAGAAAAGAAAAGGGCGGTTCAGCTCTATCTCTTTACATGGTGGACACTGAAATTCCTTCAAATGTTATAAAAGAAATCGAAAAAATTAATGGAATTGAATGGGTAAAGACTATTTCTCTATAATCAGATATTAAACTTTAAGGTACTGTCAAAAGTAACATGAAAAAGAGGGGAAAAATATAAACCACAGAGGTCACAGAGTTTATTTTAAATTTTAAATAGCTTAATAAGCTAATAATTTAGAGGGCACATAGAGGGCACAGAGGGGGAGAACATAAAAACTCTTCTAACTCATTAATATTTAAGGGTTTCTCTGTGTTCTCTGTGGTTAATTTTTGACATTACCAATTGAATTGAGAGGAGAATTTATGTATAAAAAACACAGTAATATTTTGTTGTTTGCAATTTTTATTTTAATATTATTAGGATTAGCATGTGGTACGGAAGATAAAAAAAGCAATAATAGTCCACCAATTGCAAAAGCTGGTAATTCTATACCAATTGCAAATGCTGGTAATGACCAGAATGTTACAGTAGGGACTCTTGTATTGCTTGATGGAAGTGCCAGTACAGATGCTGATAGTGACTCTCTGACTTATACATGGGCATTTGTTTCAAAACCTGTTGGTAGCAATGCAATTTTTTCTGATTCAAAAGCTGTTAAACCAACCTTTACGGCTGATTTAGAAGGTAATTATGAAATAAGTCTGGTTGTGAATGATGGAAAAACAAATAGTGAAGTAGATATAGTAGTTATTATAACTATCGATCCAATTGCAAATTTGAAGTATCGAGTATATGATGCAGAATATAGCAAACAATTAGACAAAATTATTATGATTTCTTCCAATCCGAATCAGCTCCATATATATGATCCTATTACAAAAGTTGATTCATCTATTGATTTACCACTGGCTCCAAATTGTGTATCTGTAAGCCCGGATGGTTTATATGCAGTGGTCGGACATAATGCATGGATTTCATATATAAATTTAAGCTTAGTCACTTTAGTAAAAACATTTCCTGTTACTACAGATGTATTGGATATTATACTGGCTGGAAATGGTTATGTATATGCTTTCCCAAGAACTGATCAATGGGAATATATTCGATGTGTTAATATTGAAACTGAAATAGAAACACAACACACAGGGAGTAGCATTTATGCTGGTACATTAGCTAAGTTACATCCAAATGGAAAAACAATTTATGGAGCTGATAATGGGCTTTCACCATCAGATATAGAAAAATATAGCATAGAAAATGGAACTGCAGAGTACTTATATGATTCTCCATACCATGGAGATTATGAAATGGGTGGCAACTTATGGATATCTGAAGATGGGCTTAGAATATTTACTAGAGCTGGAAATGTATTTCGCTCATCTGAAATTAAAAATCAGGATATGACTTACAATGGCTCTTTAAGTGAACTTAAATTCATAGAACATTTGAGTCATTCTTCATTATCTAATAAAGTCATTGTAATACCTGGGATACCTTGGTGGGATGAAAATAATCAGGATACAGAATTACAGATATATGATTATGATTTTCTTTCTTTTGAAAAAAGCATCAAACTTCCAAGTTTTTTTGCTAAAAATAATTTTTATTTAGGACATGGTAAATTTGTCTTTTTTAATAGTAATGGTAGTAAATATTTTATTGTGATTCAAGCTGATGAAAGTTCTGGGATGCTTAATGATTTCGGTATTGTAAGTTATAATTATGAGTAAAATATATATGAATGATAAATTTCAAAAAAATTATCGCTCTTGCAGGAAAACTGTGTTCAGGGGATGGAATGTGACTTGCCAGATATGCCATGAATTCCGAAATACTATATCTCTGATTTACACGAAAAGGATTCATATAAATCTAGATACAACAGTTGAAACTATTTATGGAAATCAACAAGGTGGACGGAAGGATTTTATTATGGATTAGATGAATTCTGGAATAATTAATATTTTGTACACTTTATTAACTCTTTATTACTTTTCAGACTTCAAAATCCTTATGAATATTCATGACTTGCCTTGTGAATTTATAATAAAGTTTGAAAATGCCGGGTATGTTTTTTAAAGGATATTTTCTTAAAAATGATATTTGATTTGAAATAGGCCTGGTATTATTTTAGATCCTCATCCCGAAAGAACTCAAGCCCGACAAAAACTCTTTTTAATCCGATTCCCTTCCATTTTTTGATTAAATTGGGATTTTTTACAATCGTATCGCTTCTTCCGTAAAGAAAATATTGTTTCTTAATGCCTGCTTTTTTTATATGTTCGGCTAATGTTTTCATTCTTTCGGTATCAAGAAGAGATTCATCATCGGCAAAAAAAACAAAATCTTCTTCTATTTGTTCCAGCTCCTTTACAATATTTTCAGGTTCTCTGGTTAAATATTGTCCTCCGGTTAATTTCCATAAAGCACAGAATCTGCACTTGAAATGACATCCTTTTGAAGTTTTACTTTTTTTAGGCTGGATTAAAAGTATTTTCATATTATATACCTCCGGTATTCTCTTGTTCTTTTTTATAAACATCATAATAATTAAACTTGCTTCGGAGCCGGTATAAAAGGGTCCTGTGCCCGATAATCAATCGCTGCCACCAGTTGTACAATGAATCATATTGAATAGTTTGCTGCCTTATCGATTCAGTATATGCTTCGATTCCCGATTTATAATAATCCGTATTTCCGAAGTCGAAAATTTTATTTTCCATAATAGGTTCCAATTGCCAGAATGACAGTTTTTTAATACATTCGATTTTTCCGGGCTCGATTTTCTTAAAATCGCTGCAAAGACAAACTTCTGCCATCAATTTATCAAAATTTTTCAAATCTTTATTTAAAATTGCTTTTTCAATATCATCAAAAAATCGTAATTTTTCGTCTGATAAGTTTCTCTGGTTCCCAAAATCAATAACACCAAGTTTTCCGCCGTCCATGAAAATAAAATTTCCCGGATTTAAATCCGAATACATTGTTTTTGTTTTAAAAAATATCCGGAAATTGCATTTGGATATCAATTCCCCGTGGTGATTACGCAAGTTTTGATCTGGTTTGGAAGAAAGGAATTTTTTCAAATGACATCCCGGAATAAAATCCATAGTAAGTACCCGTTTGGTTGAATATTCATCATACACGCCGGGAATTATTATCTTATCTTCGTCTGTAAATAATTTTTTTACTTTTTTCATAAAATTTGCTTCTTTGATATAGTCAGTTTCAACCATAAACATTTTTTCGGCGTCTTTAAGATGGTCGATTAAAAATTTATATTCGCTTTTCATGTGCATCGGCTGAAGAATGGCACGCAGATTATTCATATCTGATTGGATAGTTTTGGCAATATTGGGATATTGTATTTTTACAGCCACATCTTCACCGTTTTTGAGTTTTGCGCGGTGTACCTGCCCGATTGATGCCGCTGCAAAAGCCTTCTTATCAAATGAAGCAAAAATTTCTTCTGGTTCTCTTCCAAGTTCATCCAAAAGAACTTCTCTTATTAATGAATAATGCATAGGAGGGGCTTCAAATTGCAAGCTGCCGATGATATCGGAAATTTCTTCCGGTATTACATGAGGGATATTGCTTAAAACTTGTCCTGCCTTCATGATAATACCCCGCAGATAACTCATTGTTCCCAGAAGTTTTAAGGCGGTTTTCAAATTAGTTTCATTGAGCAAACGCTGTTTTTCAGTTTTATTGACAAAGTTGCTTCTGAATGAATAAGCCAGATAACCAATTGCAATTTTTGCCTGCATGCTTCCCAAAATCCATAAACGCGGAATCGAATTGAAAGGCATTGTTTTGGAAGAAATTCTTGCAATAAGGCTTTCCATAGAATCATTTGCAAAATTTTTATCATCGATTTCTTTTGGTATTGCATTGATAATATCATTCATTTTTAAAGATGAATTTGAATTTATCATGACTGTCCTCCTGTTCCTTTTATGGTTTGAACTAATATATTTACCGAATAATCCAGCAACGCCAGCGTTTCTTCTTGATTGTAAGAATTATCTTTAGACCAAAATGCCAGGATGCTCAGGTAAAGTGACAAATAAAGGTTCGAAATTATGAATTCGGGTATATTATTGTGTTTGTATTTGTGCTTATTTATTATCTCCTGAACGATTTTTAAATGTTCTTCCCTGATTTTTTTCCCTGTATGATTATTTTCTTGTTTCGAAAACAGGCTCATAGCGCTTTCAAATACCGGACCTATAAATTTTCTGTATGTACGAAGTTTTCTCAGCTCAGAGCTGATCAAAAGAAAAAGTTCTTCGGCAAAATCTTGCTTTTCAGAGCGGTGGGCAAGATAGTCTTTTCTGCCGTCTGATATCGCTTCCTGAATCATTGCCATTGCCAATTCTTCCTTATTTGAGAAATAGTTAAAAAGAGTTCCGGATGCTATGCCGGCAGAATATGCAATATCTCTTGTTGTTGTATTTTCATATCCTTTTTGGATAAAAAGTTTCTTTGCTGTATTGAAAATATTTTTTCTGGTTTTTTCTTTATTCTCTTTTGAAATACGCATTAAAAATCTCCCAAAATGAGCATGCTCATATTATGCTATAAAAAATAATTATTGTCAAGTTTAAAACATCCGTTTTTATATTTGGCAAGGGTATAAATTGATTATTGTTATTTATTTTCCTGTTTTATTTCTCCCTCATCTATTATTCTGATTTGTCTTGTGCGGGGGAAGACACGTATTGTAATATCTTTTGTTTCACCAGGCTTTAATACAAACTGAATTTCTTTTTGTTCGAGATAGTGGTGTTCAGGTAAATTTTTATCTGATATGGTTAACAACCATTTTCCAGGTCTTAAATCTTTAAAATAGAATTCTCCTTTTTCATCATTAGTATGCTGTATAAATTCCTGTCCATCAGTTAATTCAATTATAACATTACTCAGGCTTCTGACTTCCTTAATATTGCTGGAATCATAACTGATATTTGAAAGTTTATCCTTTTCAATTAATAATGATGTTTTCTCAGAATAACTTGCTCCGGCGTTAATATTCGGTGCAAAAACAGATACCTTCCCAAAAATTCTTGCTGAAGTTATAACTCCAATTTCAATTTCAGTTGTTTCCCCTGAATTTACATTCACTGCAATCGGTAATTTTTCTGTTGTAACGCGATTCAATCCAATAAATATTCTTTCAACCCATAAATAGTATAATCCTGGACTTAGAGACGGGAAGATAAATTCACCATTCTGATTGGTAACTGCAGAGACTTCATTAATTGAAAGAAGTACATTCGGAATAGGTAATTTTAGACTACGTTCTGCATCATAAACTTTTCCCCTGATTGCTCCGATATTTTTTTTCTTTTTTAAAGGTATTCCAATATTTATAGAATATGATAAATAAACAATAAAATTATTGTCAGTTTTTTCATTTTTGTCCCATGTTGTTCTCAGAGAAAATATGTCGCTATTAGGCAGTGTATAATTTAAATATGAAAAAAAGCTATTTTGTTCCTGCATAGATTCAGAATCAAAATTATTTTTTTGATATTCAAGTCTAAGATA
>JACRDZ010000233.1 GCA_016212735.1 Candidatus Firestoneibacteriota bacterium
ACCCGTTCGGGTTCAGGGAGAAAAACATGATTAAAACTATAGTAACTGGCTGTTGCGGAAGAATGGGCTCTACTGTAATCAAATGTTTGGCAGAAGAAACTGAAATGGTTCTTATTGGAGCAATAGAATCAGCAGGGCATCCAAATATTGGTAAAAATGTTAATGAAATTATGGGTCTGGATAAATTTAAAATATTAATAGATGATAATCTTGAAGAAGTAATTGACAAATCGGACGTTGTTATTGAGTTCATTAATCCAGATACAACTTTAAAAAATCTGGAAATTGTTAAACATTACAATAAAAAGATGGTAATTGGAACAACAGGTTTTAAAGACGAAGATAAAGAAATAATAAGAAATCATGCAAAAGATATTGCAATTGTTTTATCCCCGAATATGAGCGTAGGGGTAAATTTATTGTTTAAATTGGTAAAAGATGTGGCTCTTATCCTTGGTGATAGTTATAACATTGAAATTATTGAATCGCATCATATTTTTAAAAAAGACGCACCAAGCGGGACAGCCATAAAAATAGCTGAAATTCTGGCTAAAGCAAAAAACAAAAATCTGGAAGACATAGGAGTTTACGGACGAAAAGGACTTGTTGGACAACGCTCACGCGAGGAAATAGGGATACATGCTGTAAGAGCTGGAGATATTGTTGGAGATCATACTGTAATGTTTGGCGGTTTGGGAGAACGCCTGGAAATAATTCATCGTGCTCATTCAAGGGATAATTTCGCACTTGGAGCAATAAGAGCGTCAAAATTTATTGTTAATAAAGAAAATGGCCTTTATGATATGCAGGATGTTCTGGGGCTTAAGTGATAATCTCAAATTTCAAATTTGAGATTTGAAATAGGAGAACTGATTGAAATGAATTGTTGGAAACCTGCAGATAGAATACAAAAATTGCCTACATATCTTTTTGCTGCAATAGATAAAATGAAATCAGACGCGGTAAAAGCAGGACGAAGCGTAATTGATCTTGGAATAGGAGACCCAGATTTACCTACTCCGAATGAAGTTATAGAGAGTTTGTATACTGCTGCAAAAAATCCTATAAATCACCGTTATCCTTCTTATAGCGGAATGGGAATACTGCGTGTTGCCATTGCTGATTGGTATAAAAGGAGGTTCGGAGTAGTTCTGGACCCGGACAGTGAAGTGCTGCCGCTTATCGGTTCTAAGGAAGGGATTGCGCATATACCCCTGGCTTTTATTAATCAGGGAGATGTAGTTTTATTTTCTGATCCCGGATATCCTGTATATAATGCCAGTACAATTCTTGCGGGGGGAATACCATGTTCAATGCCGTTATTAAAAGAAAATAATTTTTTACCTATTTTTGAAAATATTGATAAAAATCTTTTACATAAAGCAAAACTTATGTTTGTTAATTATCCGAATAATCCTACTTCACAGGTAGCTCCCGAATCTTTTTATAAAAATCTGATAAATTTTGCTGAAAAACACAGAATACTTGTTTGTCATGATGCTGCATACTCTGAAATTGCTTATGATGGCTATCGTCCTTTAAGTTTTCTCCAGATAAAAGGAGCTAAAGAAGTTGGTATAGAATTCCATTCACTTTCTAAAACATATAATATGACTGGCTGGCGTATTGGTTTTGTTGTTGGAAATAGAGAAGCCATAGCTCTTCTTGGTAAAGTTAAAACAAATATTGATTCTGGAATTTTTCAGGCAGTTCAACATGCAGGAATTACAGCGCTTAATCTTGATCCGCAGATTATAGAAAAAAATAATAAAATATATCAGGAACGGCGTGATATACTTGCTCTGGGTTTAAATAAATTAGGCTGGGAGGTTGAAAAACCAAAAGCAACTTTTTACATGTGGATGTCTATACCTAACGGATATTCTTCTCTTGATTTTTCACGAATGTTACTTGAGAAAGCGGATATTGTATGTACTCCAGGAATAGGATTTGGTACGTATGGAGAAGGATATATTCGTTTTGCTCTTACTGTTGATAAAGAAATTATGAAAAAAGTAATAGAAAGACTAAATAATCTGAATTTATCAAAACAAAATGTCAAAAATTATTTATCTGGGGCTGGGATCTAATTCAGGGAATAGAAAAAACAATATCATTCAGGCTGTAAAATTGTTGTCTTTAAATAATAGAATTAAAGTTATCGATATATCATCTTTCTATGAAACTGAGCCTGTTGGATATAAAAATCAACCTGTATTTTTAAATTGTGTGCTTAAAATTAGAACAGGGATAGCTCCTCTTTTGCTTCTTTCTCTGCTTAAAGAAATAGAGAAAAGACTGGGGAGAGTAAAAAATATCAGGTTTGGACCGCGTAATATTGATCTGGATATTTTAATGTATGGGAATGACATTATTAAGTATAAAACATTAATCATCCCTCATCCTAGAATGCATAAACGAAGGTTTGTTCTTGAACCTATGGTTGAAATTTCCAAAAGGAAACTGCATCCTGTATATAAAAAAACTGTATCCTCTTTATTAAAAAGTTTAACAGATAAAAGTATTGTTAAAATATATAATGGTTAAACAACAATACGGAGCAAACATGCAATCATACAGCTTTATAGCCATCGAAGGACCTATAGGAGTTGGGAAAACTACATTAGTACATCTTTTAAGCGGAATGTTTAATGCTAGAGAAGTTTTAGAAGTAGTTGAAGATAATCCGTTTTTAGAAAATTTTTATAAAAATATGCATCATTATGCATTTCAAACTCAGATATTTTTTCTATTAAGCCGTTATAAGCAGCTTGAAGAACTTCTACAGCCTGAATTATTCGAAAATATGGTAATTACGGATTATATTCTGGATAAAGATAAAATATTTGCGATGGTAACTCTGGATGAAGATGAACTGGCTATGTATAATCATATATATCCTCTGCTTGATAAAAGAATTCCTTCTCCGGATCTTGTAATTTATCTTCAGGCAAGCACGGATGTGCTCTGGGAAAGAATAAAAAGAAGAAATAGACATTTTGAAAAAAATATTACAAAAGAATATTTAAAAGAAATAAATCAAGCTTACGACAAATATTTTTTTAATTATATACAAACACCGCTTCTTGTAATAAATACAAATGATGTGGATTATGTTAGCCATTATACAGACCTGGAAGACCTTGCAAAACAAATAATAGAAATGGGTAAAGGGACTAAATATTATGTGCCGAAGTTGAAATAAAGAAAATGTTACAGGATAAGTCCATATTTAACAGGGAAATAAAAAAGTATTATATCCATATTTAACATTGACAAAATCAAGGATGTCCTTATAATAAGTCATATGAAATGACCACTTAGGAGAACATATGAAAACATCTATCGTAAGTATTGCTGAGGGTAAAAAAAGTTTTAGTCATTTAATAAAGGATACGCATAATAAAAAAAATGAAGTAATTATTACAAAAAGAGGGAAACCCATGGCAGTAATTATTCCTTACGATGAATATAAGCAATCAAAACGAATAGACGGTTATAATAAAATTATTTCTGCCAGAGAAGCTTTTACAAAAACAAAACTTAAAGCTGATGAAATTTATAAAGAATCTAAGAAACAACTGGAGATGAAATTGTGCAAAGAATAGTTCTTGATGCAAGTATAGTTTTAAAATGGTATCTTGACGATGAAGAATTTGGACAAAAAGCGATTAATTTATTAACTCAATACATATCAAATGAAATAGATATTTATGCTCCATCATTACTGGGCTATGAATTGATTAATGGATTAATAATTGCTAAAAAAAGAGGAAGAATAGAAGAAAACATTATTCATGAAGCTTTTGATGGATTCTTGAAATTAAATTTAAAATTAAAAGATAATTCTACTTATTTTCCAAAAATTATACATTATTGTAAAACTTATAATTGCTCAGCTTATGATGCAAGTTATTTATCTTTGGCTGTTGAGGAAGGACTATATTTAATTACAGCTGATAAACCATTATATAATACAGTTAAAAAAGATTTGAAATTCATTAAATGGATTGGAGAAATATAATATATAGTAATTAAGGAGACTAATTATGAAAAATAAAGTTACAATTAATACTCTCTTAAAAAAGAAAAAAGAAAAAAAGAAAATTACCATGCTTACAGCTTATGATTTTCCAATGAGTGTTATTTTGAATGAGATCGGGATAGATATTATTCTTGTAGGAGATTCTTTAGGCATGGTAGTATTGGGTTATGAAAATACTCTGCCTGTTACAGTGGAAAACATATTATATCATACAAAAGCTGTAGCACGTGGTAATATCAATGCTTTCCTGGTTGCAGATATGCCTTTTTTGTCGTATAAAATCAGTATTGAAGAAGCAGTACGCAATGCAGGTGAAATGATAAAAACCGGTGGTGCGCATGGTGTTAAGATAGAAGGTGGAGAAGAAGTATGTGATATTGTAAAAGCAATAATTTCTGCAGACATTCCGGTAATGGGGCATATTGGCGTAACGCCTCAAGCAGTATATCAAACTGGAGGATATTCTTTAAAAGGTAAAGATACGCAGGAAGCAAAAAAGCTTATAAATGATGCTCGTGAACTTGAAAAAGCAGGAGTGTTTGCAATAGTACTTGAAAAAATACCAAAGGAAACTGCTAGAGAAATAACCGAATCCGTAGAAATACCAACAATAGGTATAGGAGCAGGTGCAGATTGTGACGGACAGGTATTGGTTACGCATGATTTATTGGGGATGTTTGATAAATTTACTCCCAAATTTTCTAAGAAGTATATTGATTTGCGTTCGATTATAAAAGTTGCTTTTGAAGAATACAAAAAAGATGTTGAAGAACAGAATTTTCCAGGGAAGGAGCATACTTATTCAATTGATGACTGATAAAAATAGTAATGAAAAAATAATTCTGGCTCTGGATGTTGGGACAAAAGATGAAGCAATAAAATATTTTAAGATATTAAAAAACAAGATATCTATTATTAAAATAGGCAGTTATCTTTTTACGCGTTTAGGGCCTGAAATCATACATCTGGCACATGGAGAAGGATTTAAGGTTTTTCTGGATTTAAAATTTCATGATATTCCAAATACAGTTGCAAAAACATCTGAAATTGTCAGTTCTTATGGAATATTCATGTTTACAATACATACAATGGGTGGTAAAACCATGATGAAAGATTGCGTGAAAAGCGTTAAGCAATCCTGTAGTAATCCACCTAAAATTATTGGAGTTACTTTACTTAGCAGTATTGATGAAATACAACTACACAAAGAGCTAAAAATCGGGAAAAAGGTTAAGAGTTATGTAAAAATTCTTTCACGTGCGGCTTATGATGCGGGGTTGGATGGTGTTGTTGGTTCAGGTGAAGAAATAATGAATATTAAAAAAACATGCGAAAAAGATTTTCTTGTAGTTGTTCCAGGGATCAGACCTTCATGGTTTAAAGAACCTGATGATCAAAAGCGAACATTAACTCCAAAAGAAGCTCTGCAAATAGGAGCAGATTATCTGGTAATAGGAAGACCTATATTGATGAGTCCTGATCCAGCAGGTGCTATTGAAAAAATATATGAGGAAATTAGTACTGTAAAATGAACACTGTAAAATGTAAAATGTAAAATGATGGAGCTAGAAATATACAATGATGATTACCTGATTTTAAATTTTACATTATTCATTTTACAGTTTACAGTTGTTTTTAGAGGAGTATTATATGGATAAAAAGCGAATATTAACAGGTGACCGTCCAACAGGAAGACTGCATCTTGGGCATTATGTTGGTTCGTTGCTAAATAGAGTAAAATTGCAGCATGAGTATGATACTTTCATAATTATTGCTGATATTCAGGCTCTGACAACGAATTTCGAGCATCCTGAAAATCTTAAGAGAGATATAAAAGAGGTTACTCTGGATTATCTGGCAGTTGGTATTGATCCAAATATTTCAACAATTTTTATTCAATCCATGATTCCTGAACTAGCAGAACTTACTTCTTATTATTCCATGTTTACTACAGTCAACACACTCCGTCATAATCCTACTCTAAAGACAGAAGCAAAAGAAAGAGGTTACGATGATTTAATGTACGGCTTTCTGGGATATCCTATAAGTCAGGCAGCTGATATAAGTATATTTAAAGCACATCTGGTTCCGGTAGGTCAGGATCAGGTTCCGCATATAGAATTAACCAGAAAAATAGTACGCAGGTTTAATGAACTTTACAAACCTGTTCTTGTTGAACCAGAAGCTCTGATCAGTGAAATTTCAAGATTAATAGGGCTGGATGGTAATAGTAAAATGAGCAAGAGTTTAAATAATGCAATATTTTTATCTGATACTCATGAAAAAATGTCTCAACTGGTCCGTACGGCAGTTACAGACCCTGCAAGAATTCATGCAGATGATCCAGGGCATCCTGATATATGTACGATATATGCATATCATAACGCTTTTAATAAAATTTTTGTACCTGAATTGGAAACAGCTTGTAAAGCAGGCAAGATTGGTTGTGTTGCATGTAAGAACAAATTAACAACCATCCTGAATGAATTTCTAGAACCAATAAGAAATAAACGAAAACAGTTTGAAAAAAATCCAGGTCTTGTAGATGAAATATTAATAGAAGGCACAAAAAAAGCGCGTAAAGTAGCCTGTGCTACTATAGAAGAGGTCAGAGAAACAATGCATTTGAATTACTTTAAATAAATACAAAAAGGAGGATAAAAAGTGAAAGTTAAAGGAATAACATTAGTACAGCACATCAGACAGGCACAAAAAATTTATCCGCATGCTTCTGGTGAATTTTCAAGTTTAATGAATGAAATTCTTGTTGCAGCCAAAATTATTTCTCGCGAAGTTAATCGTGCAGGTATAATGGAAAATATTTTGGGTAAAGCCGGTTATATGAATATACAGGGAGAAGAAGTACAGAAGTTAGATGAATATGCGAATAATACTTTGCTTAGTGTATTACGTAATTCAGGACATGTATGTGTTATGGCTTCAGAAGAAATAGAAGATGTTATTAAAGTCTCCGACAGCTCGAACAAGAGTAATTATGCAGTAATTATTGATCCTCTTGACGGTTCGTCAAATATAGATGTTAATGCGAGTATTGGTACAATTTTTTCTATTTATAAAAAAATAAGTAAAGGAGAAATTGGTACTCTTGAAGATATTTTGCGCAAAGGGGAAGAACAGATTGCATCAGGTTATATTATTTATGGCTCAGGTACTATTTTGGTTTACGGAACACATGATATTGGTGTATATGGGTTTACTTTAGATCCGTCAGTAGGTGAATTTTTACTTTCTAATCCGGATATGAAAATGCCTGAATCAGGCAAAATTTTTAGTGTTAATGAAGGAAATTATAATTTATGGAGCAATGCGCAGCAAAAACTGATTAACTTTTATAAAGAAATTAATAAAGAAACAAGCCGTCCATATTCAGCAAGATATATAGGTTCACTTGTTGCAGACTTTCACCGTACATTACTGAAGGGTGGTATTTTTATGTATCCTGGTGATAGAAAATCACCGAATGGTAAATTACGTTATTTATGTGAGGCCGCTCCATTATCGTTTATTGCTGAACTTGCAGGAGGAATGGCTACCAATGGTGAAAAAAGAATTCTTGATATTAAACCAAAAGAACTTCACGAACGTACGCCTCTTTTTATTGGGAGTAAAAAAACAATGGAATTCGCAATGGATTTCTTAAAAAAGAATGATGTTAAAGATGATAAAAAATAAATTTAAGTATAAGAATTTCAAAGTTCATAATTTAACTCGATTAATCGAGCAACTACATTAAATTTTTGTAGTTGCCTGATACTCAATTAATGATGTTGAGTACAAGCTTATCAGGCTTAATTTTATTCTTCACAATAACAATAAAAATATGGTATAAGAAACATTATGATTAAAAAAATAATTTGTGCTTTTTCATTTTCAATTTTTATACTTTGTTTTTTACAAACTACAACACATGCGATTACTATTAAAAAACTTGATTTAGCTGACTCTTTTCATACTGAAAAGACTAAAAATACTTTTATTCCTGGAGAAAAAATTTATGTCCTATATACTATAAATGGACTTAAAGAAACATCATCCGGAACTATATGGATGGACATAGATGTCAGTATTTCTGATGTAACAGGTAACATAATTTACAAAAATGTTGCTAATCAGTCAATTAAGGATAAGCGGATTATCAAAAACCAGATAATTGATTACCTGGTTTTTGATATCCCGGTTTCAATAATAGATCAGACAGTTTTTCTTAATATAACCTTCAAAGATGAAAGATCCCACGAACGTATAACAAAAACATTAGAAGTAAAAATACTGGAGCAAAAATTAAGTATAGTAAATATTCATTTTACGTCAGATAAAAGTAATCTAATGGAAAGACCAGCAATATATTTACTTGGAGAAG
>JACRDZ010000234.1 GCA_016212735.1 Candidatus Firestoneibacteriota bacterium
ATAAAGCATTTAAAATAGCGGTACAGGATTTTTTTACGTCAGATTCTAAATCAGAACCATTTTCTCCATTAATATCTTCAATATCTGTTATTCCATCCTTATTGTTATCTTTATACGGTAAGTTAATATTATATTTTTTGTTATATGTAATAACCTTAACACCAAGAGGAGATGTTACAAGCCGTTCTGCTGCATTAACTGTAAACAAATAACCAAGTATAAGATGCAAATAAGCTTTTTCTACAGAATTTGCAGTATAATATGTTTTTTTTGCTGCACCAATTAAATTTACAGCTTCATTCATGTCATCTATTGCATTCTCATATTCTTCAAAATCTTCTGGATTTCCATCACCATTCTGATCTCCTGCTAATTTATCCGGGCTGGGCAGAGTACTGTCTGCATTGAAAGATGTCAGGTCTGTTTTGTCCGGATCCATGAATGGCGGTGCAATATCTGTGTTTTCCATAATATTATATGCTTCATCAAGTGAGTTTTTTGCTTCAGTTGGATATTCTTCTTTCGGCGCATTTTTTGATTTTCTGCTTCCACCGCAGGCTAAAGCGTAAATACCAAGTAAACTTACAATAAGAAATAACGAAATTCCTAACTTCACACGATCTTGTGTCATAAAAATTCCTCCTTATTTGATAATATTATTTGTTAATAATGTTAATAACAATATAACATATTATACATAATAGGTCAAATCTAATTTTTTATCATTTGCAATATTTTATCTTTATATTTTTCTGTTATTTCTTGTACTTTTGAGAGGGAAATGCTTTCAACCCATATATGTATAAAAGGTTTTTCAGAATCAGGTAAAAGTAAAATCCATTCGCGTGGATTAAAAATTATTTTTATACCATCTATTAATTCCAGATCATATTTATCTTTATATTCTTTTACTATATCCTGCAAAATTTTACCTTTATATTCCCATGGACAGGATATTGTATCTTTTTCCAGGTAATAATCTGGTATTTCTTTGCATATTTCAGAAATACTGTTTTTTTCTGATGCAAGAAATTCTATCAGTTTTACTATTGAAACAACAGGATCGAATACAGGTTGAAATTTCGTGAATATGTATCTTCCGTCTCCCATACCTGAGAAAATAATTTCATTTTCTACGCAGGATTTCATAAGTGAACTGGCTTGAGTTTTTGTTCTAAAAAGTTTTCTGTTGTATTTTGAAATAATTTCTTCAGCTACACAGGATATATTAACAGGTACTGCAATATTCCCTACTGAGGAATTTTTTAATTGAAGTAATAATAAAAAAAGCAGCGCATGATCATTAAGAAGAGTTTCACCCTTTTCATTAAATATTTTAAAGTTTTCCATATTACTATTAAATGCAATACCCAAATTTGCTTTAGATTTTACTACTGAATTACTTATTTCATTAATATTGTCTGTTAAAATTATATTGCAGCCGATATTTTCAAGAATACTGTTTATTATAAATTTATTTTCAATATTATTGATAACTATTTTAATACCAGCATTTTTTATTTTTTCTTTATCAACAAAATTGTTTAATGCTTCTTGATATTTATCATCAGGAGATTTAATGTTTATGGTTTTCCCAAATTCTGTTGCTAAAACACGTACAAATTCTTCTCTGAAAAACACTTTTTCAATCTTTTTTTCAAGATTTCGGTCAATGTTCAATCCTTGAGAATCAAAAAAATCAATAGAAATAGAATCAGGATCATATACGGCTTTATTAATAAAAATCCCGCCAGAAACACCCTGTGTTCGTATAATAAATTGATTAATAAAAGATGGCAGTGTTTCAGCATCATAAACATTTATTCCTGCAGAAATAAGCCCTCCTTCTATAACTCTTTTAAGCATTTTACACATTCTATTGTCATAACTGCTTAAAATAACTGACGCCCCTTTTTTTAGACAGGTACCAAAAGCTGTACCTACTTTTGCAGCGAATTCAGGAGTTATCTCAACATTTATTTTGCCGGATATGCCATAAGACCCGAAAAGATTTTTACGCCATTTTTCCCCCCATATAAGACTTGTAGAAAGAGTAACACCTGTTTCAATAATTTTATCCGGCCAAACCTTGACATTTGGCTTAATAATAGCTTTTTCCCCGATAGTTGATCCATCTCCAACAACAGCTCCTTCGAATATTGTGACACTTGCTTCCAGAAAACAGTTCTGTCCAATTATACATCCGCGTAATTCATTATATTCACTTATATAATTACGATCCCATATTACACATCTTTTAATGCTTGTTCCTTTGCATATTACAGTATTGTCTCCGATAGTAGTATATTCTGATATTTGAACGTCTTCTTCTATAGTACAATTTTTACCTATTATTACAGGTCCTGTAATAATAGCTTTAGGATGGATTTTCGTCCCTTCACCTACCCATACGTTTTTTGCAGCTTCACATCCGGGAAAATCAATTTTTATCTTCTTCTGAAAAATATCATAATGAGTTTGTCTATATTCAGGCAGGTCCCCTATATCACACCAGTAATCCGAAGTAATAAATCCATAAATAGGTTTGTTTTCTGTAAGTAATTTAGGAAAGAGGTCTTTTCCGAAATCATATTCCACACCATAAGGGATTAATTTAAATATTTCAGGTTCAAATATATATGCTCCTGTATTTGCTGTATTACTGAATACTTCTCCCCAATTGGGTTTTTCAAGAAAACGGGTGATAGCCCCTTCATTATTTAATATTACAACACCATATTCTAAAGGATAATCTACTTCTTTTAATACCAGAGTTGCAATAGATTTTTTGGATTTATGAAACAGAACAGCTTCTTTAATATTAATGTCACTTATTCCGTCTCCGCTTAATACTATAAAAGTATCGTTAAAAAAATTTTCAACCTTTTTTACTCCTCCAGCAGTACCCATTAAAACTTCTTCAAAAGAATAATTTAATTTAACACCAAAATTACTCCCATCTCCAAAATGTTCCTGAATACTTTCAGGATAATGATGAAGATTCACCATAATATCTTTAATATCATACGTTTTAAGCAGATTGATTACATGTTCAATTACAGGTTTATTGATTACAGGTACCATAGGTTTTGGCATTTTACATGTTAGCGGACGTAATCGAGTTCCACCTCCAGCTGCTAAAATCATTGCTTTCATAAATAAACTCCAATTATAAACGTTTATAATCATCTTCCAGACGTACTACATCATCCAATTCTGGCGTTGAAGCTTCGAAAATTGTACAATCTTCTAAAGCTTCAATCCGATGTTTTATCCCAGCAGGTATATCAATAATACTTCCAATTTTACAAATAATTTCTTCTAAATTCCCGGAATTATTCTCCTTTGTTACTTTCAATATCCCATTTGCAACATACATAGTTTCAATTTTTTTTTGATGATATTGAAGACTTAATCTATGTCCTTTATTCACACATAAAATTTTAAAAGCATATTTATTGTTATGTGCAAGAAGTTCTTCTTTTCCCCATGGTTTGTTTACAGTTTTCATATAAATAATATCTCCAAACTCCAATTTAACTAAATTTACCAGAATAATAAAGTGCTGTCAATGATTAAAAGTAAAAAAATAAAAATTAACTTGACTTTTAGTATTGTATGTTTTAATATTGTTTCCGTAAGTTTTCTTATAAAGAATTTGCTTATAGATAAATTAATATATCTTTGAAGTAATATCTTTAAAGTAAAGAGCAAAAAGTCTAATAAGAAAAAGGTCGACTTACATTAAAAATTATATTATGGTAGGATATATATGGCAAAGAAAATATTTGTTGGTAATTTATCCTATAGCACATCTGAGGAAACATTAAGGGATGCTTTTTCTCAAGCTGGAACTGTTGAATCAGTAAAGATTATCGTTGATAAGATGTCTGGACGTTCAAAAGGTTTTGGGTTTGTAGAAATGTCTTCTGATGAAGAAGCAGATAAAGCTATAGAAATATTGGCAGGCAAAGAATTTGACGGCAGAACTATAACCGTTAATGAAGCTCGTCCAATGCAGCCTCGTAATTCTCGAAATGGTTTTCAGCGAGGTGGCGGTAGAGGCCCTAATAGTGGTGGTGGGCAGCGTAGAAATAATTGGTAGTTCCAGTATAAAGAGACAAATATTATATATATTAAGTTTAAATAATTAGTAATCTTTTATTAATATTCTAATTATCCGAGTTTAATAATAAATAGGGGCTGTCCAAAATTTTGTTATTCGTAATAATTTTTTTAGACAGCCCTAGCTCTATCTATTTAAAAAAATTAATGCTAAAAACATGGTTAAATAAAGAAACTAAATCTATTAAAGGTGGAGCGATTATTCTTGCCTTTTCATCCCTGGCAAGCCGCATTTTAGGAATATTGCGAGATCGTATTTTAGCAAGTTTTTTTGGTGCCTCAGATATGCTGGATATTTATTATGCATCTTTCCAGATTCCTGATTTTTTTTATAATATTTTCATTTTAGGGACCCTTTCAGTAGCTTTTATCCCCATATTTACCACATACATCTATAACTCTAATGGAAAAACATCCGAATTCTATGATGAGAGTCTTGAATTCACAAATACAATATTAAATATGGTCATTATTTGTATGGGTGCAGGATGTCTGACTCTTTTATTTTTTACACCAATACTTGTAAAATTCGTTGCCCCGGGTTTTTCTGGAGAAAAGTATAATATTACTATTACAATAACGAGAATTATGCTCATATCTCCTTTTATATTTAGTTTGAGCAGTATATTGAGCAGTATTTTGACATCATATAAAAGATTTCTGGCAATTTCGTTTGCTCCAATTTTTTATAATCTTGGAATTATATTTGGAGCCATTGTTTTAACTCCTTTATTTGGCATAAAAGGATTAAGTATTGGTGTTATAATTGGAGCTGTATTACATGTTCTTGTTCAAATACCGCCGATAAAAAAATTGGGATATAAATATAAGATAAATATAAATCTTAAAAATATTAAAGTAAAAGAATTTGGACGTTTATTTTTTCCAAGAATTATAGGGATAGATATTTCTCAAGCGAGTCTTCTAATTGGCAGTATTATCGGTTCCTATTTAACAAAGGGCAGTATAGCGATTTTTAATCTTGCAAATAATCTGCAGAGTCTGCCAACAGGAATATTTGGTATTTCTTTAGTAAGTTCGGTTTTTCCACATCTTTCCGGAGCTTTTGCAAGAAATGATTTAGAACAATTCAGAGAAGATTTTTATAAAACAATTTCTCAAATTCTTTTCTTTTTAATTCCTTCAAGCATATTTTTATTTATTTTACGTAAAAATATTATAGAACTTATTCTTAAAGCAGGAAAATTTGAGAGTAAAGATGTCCTTTTAACATCTGCTGTATTAGGTTATTTCTGTTTAAGTCTTATTCCGCAGGGAGTAACACCTCTTTTTTTAAGATCTTTTTATTCTATGCATGATACAATTACACCTGTTGTAATTAATGTTATTTGTATTTGTATTGATATTGCTGCCAGTTTATGGTTTACAATGTTGTTAGGTAATTCTAATTTATTTCATAATATCAGTATGCAAATTTATGGTTTTTCAAGTAATGAAGATATTAGAGTATTAGGATTAGCTATGGGATTTTCTATTTCAAGCTGGATTACACTTATAATACTATATATTTTTTTACGCATGCGGATTAAAAACTTATATGCAAAGAGAATATTTATTTCTTTTATTAAATTTTTAATATCATCTGTACTTGCAGGTACTGCAATATATTTTATTTTGTATAATATAAATAAATTCTGGCAGACGCAAACTTTATGGGTATTAATAATAACAACAGGATTATCAGGTATAATAGGGATATTGGTGTATTTATTTGCTTGCTGGATATTAGGTTCTAATGTAAGTAATTTATTAACCACAGAGGCACGGAGACTCGAGAGAAAAGATTATTAAATAATATTTATATTTTTATCTCTCGAGTCTCCGTGCCTCTGTGGTTAATTTTGCCTTTGTTTTCATTTTCATGAGTTACAAATGCAGGGATGCACCCTAATCCATTCTTAATCTATTAGAGCCCGAAGCACTGGAGATTTTCTATGCGTATTTTAATTATTTCAGATATACATAGTAATTTAGAAGCACTTAAAGCTATTCTCAATGATGAGAAATATGATAGAATTTTGTTTCTTGGTGATATTGTAGATTATGGCCCAGATTCTGGAGCTTGTATTGAAATTGTAGAAAAACAGTTTGATTTTATGATTACAGGAAATCATGATAGAGCTCTTTCTCTGGGTATAGATTGCGGATGTTCTCAAAAATTTCAAACCCTATCTATTGCAAGCCGCAAACACAATTCCAGATTGCTGAATACTATGCAAATAGAATTTTTAAGTAAATTGCCGCTTAATCTTAAAATAAAAATCTTCGGATGTAATTTTTTTATGGCACATGCTTCACCACAGGGGGATATATATAAATATATAAAACCCGACATATCTCCTGAATCTCTTGAAGAAGAAACAAGAGGAATTAATGCGGATTTTATTTTAATAGGACATTCTCATCTCCCTATGATTAAAAAAATTGGTGCTAAAACAGTAATAAATCCTGGTAGTGCCGGTCAACCCAGAGATGGAAATCCAGATGCATCTTATTGTATTTGGGAAGATGGAGAAATAACTATAAAGAGAAAAAAATATAATATTGATGCGGTTTGTACGAAACTACAGAAAACAGATATGGACAAAAAGGTCATTAATGCATTAATTGGTGTACTTAAAACAGGGAGTTACATTACATTAGAAGCTGAAATATTGCGTGATAAAAAAAAATATAAATAAAAACTGATCTTTTTCTTTTTAATCAATGATAAACACTTACAATACAATATCTATAATAAATATCAAATCTAAAAATATTTATCCACAAACTTTTCGAGTTGTTTTGAATAATTCTGCGTAAGCTGTTCACCAAAGGTACAAAGACGCCGCATGTTTTCTTTATCGGCCTGTTCCTAAAGA
>JACRDZ010000026.1 GCA_016212735.1 Candidatus Firestoneibacteriota bacterium
CCCGCCGCCTGTAAAAAAATAATATTGTGTGTTTTCCATAACTGATAAATAAAGACCAGGACATAAATCTTTAAATTCCTGAAGTGTATCTCCTCCGCCGTACATTTTTAGAGCAATCCTGTTTTTATCTATTGCTGAATCAAGAGAGAAAGACCCCTGTGTGAAATGAGGTGTATATCCCATTACAGCATTTACAAATATTGTTTTTGCATTTAATATTTTATCTGTAACAAAAGAGTCATTAAATGATTTTGGGTCTATATCTAGTATATAATTATATTTATTGCCTTCCTTAAAATCTTTTATTGAAATAGTTCTGAATTTGCCTTCAATTTTTCCTTCCATTGTTTCTGATTCAACAATATATGGAAGTTCAATGATTTTTTTGTTTTCTCTGTCCTTTTCAACAAGGTCTTTTGCCTGCAATATATCACTGTCTGAAACACCTTCTATTTTAATGCCATATTTTGCACAAAGAAAAGTATTATAAATAACACCTCCTAAAATGATATTGTCGGATTTCTCATAAATTGAATAAAGTGGTTTTATTTTTGTATCGTATTTTGAACCAGCAACTACTGCAATAAACGGTCTTTCAGGATTTAAGACATTATTCAGATTAATAATCTCCTGCTGCATCAAAAAACCAGTATATGAAGGAAGGTGTTTTGTAATATCATAAGTTGAAACATGGGACTGCCATGAACCAAAAGCATCATTCACATATATATCAGCAAGCCCAGCAAGTTGACGAGCGAGTTTTTCTCTTATTTTTCCTTCTGATTCTTCACCATAAAACCATCTTGTATTTGGAAGATAAATTCCTCCTATTTTTCTGTTTCTTAAATCACGAATAGCAAGATTGATCGACGTATCAATTTCAAGAATTCCCAATTTAGGATCAATATTGAAATCAGGTATATAAAAATCAGTATGTAATTTATGTTTAAGATATTCAACAATAGGGGAAACTGATTCTCCTTGTTTACATGTTATATCACCTGTCTTTTTATCTCTGGGTCTGCCTATGTGAGTCATAAGTATTGGTCTGCCGCCGCGTTCTGCAATATGATATAGAGTACCCAATGTGGCATCTATTCTATAGGGATCTTTAATTTTGCCGTTTTTAACAACATTGTGATCAAATCTTATAAGAACAACTTTTCCGTTCAAATCAGCATTCTGTATTAAAGGCAAGTTTGGTTCTAATCCTTGATATGACATGATTTTCTCCTATATAATTAAATCCATCGCCAGATAGATAAAATAAAACTGATTATAATAACAATAAATAAGTTTAAATAAGCTATAAAATAAAAAAGTTTTTTATGAATTGACATGGTTTTTGCTTCAGATGTTATAAGAAGATTACCTTTAACTGTTTGAGAAAAAATTTTGTCTTCTCCATGCGGAGCTTGTGATAAGCAGTCTGTCAGGTCTATTCCTGCATGATGTCTTCCCGCATGTATTCCATTTTTCCACAATTTGCTCTCTGTTACATCATAGACCTTACCTTTATATGCAATATATGAAGGATGTCCATCCTTCCCGTTAAAAAAACTTAAAATAAAACAAGTGAAATTTTCAATTATATCTTCTGCTTTTGTTATTTTTTTCTTTTTCAACCTGGGACTGATAAAGAAAGAAAATAACCTTTTCCCATTTCAGTTAAACTGCTGCCACCAGATGGATCAATATGGCACGATTTACATTCATTCCCTGTTTTATTTGCATATTCTTCAGTTGAATAGCATACATTGAAAGAAACTAATATGGTAAAAATAATATTGAAAATCAATAAGACTTTTTTTTGTTTATTTGTTAAAAACATTTCAATAACCTTTTGTATTTTAGAATATAATACCATAAATCAATTTTTTTTCATATATTTTTATATGGAGTTTATCTTTAAAATAAGCTAAAATATTAATACAATCATGAGGATAATAGAGATATGACAACTTCTATTCAGGATCATTATAAAAATATCAGATATGTATTTATACTTACTTTGATTTTTAATTGGGCAGTAGCTCTGGCAAAGATTTATTATGGTTTTTTCAGCAATTGCATAAGCATGAGTGCTGATGGTTTCCATTCTTTATCAGACGGAGCATCCAATATAATCGGTATTATAGGTATACATTTTGCCAGTCAACCTGTTGATACAGATCATCCTTATGGACATAAAAAATATGAAACCCTTTTTTCTATGGGAATTGCTCTTTTACTTTTTCTCCTGGCTTTTAATTTAATTATAAAAGGGATAAACCAATTAAACAATCCTGTTATTCCTAAAATTGATATGATAAGTTTTGTAATAATGATTATTACAATGTTAGTTAATATTATTGTGATGAAATATGAATATAAAAAAGGGAAACAACTTGGAAGTGATCTACTTACATCAGATGCAATGCATACAAAAGCTGATATTCTAACTTCATTATCAGTTATAATTTCGCTTATTTTCATTAAATCGGGGTACCCGATTATTGATCCTATTTCTACTATAGTAATTTCAATATTCATAGCATTTGCTGGTTACAATATAATAAAAAAGGGATCTCAAACACTATGTGATACACAAGCTATTGTAGACGTAAAAAAAATATTTGATATTGTTTTAAAAATAGATGGAGTAAAAACATGTCATAAAATAAGGACCCGAGGCAGATTGGATGATATACATATTGACATGCATGTGCAGGTAAACCCTGATATGCATATTGATAATGCGCATAAAATATGTTACAAAATAGAAAATTCGATAAAAAAAGAAATTCCAGAAATTACTGATGTTATAATTCATATAGAACCGAAAGAAAGATAGAATAGAACTAAACAAAATTTGGATCCAGGGAAATATACAAGTTGATTTTAAAGTTTTATTAGGTTAAAATTAATAAGTTTAATAATTAAAATTAAAAGAGGATATAATATGAAAGTCCTTGTAACAGGAGGCTGTGGTTTTTTAGGTTCGCATGTCTGTGAATTTTATAGAAATAAAAATAATGAAGTTATTTCTTATGACAATATGACCAAACATGAGCTAACAAGAACAGGTTTCGCAACAGAACAGGCAAGAAATTATAACTGGGATTATTTAAAAAATCTCGGTGTTAAAATGGTAAAAGCAGATATTAGAAATTTTGAAGAATTGAAAGACAATGCGCAGGGTTGTGATTATATAATTCATACTGCTGCTCAACCGGCGATGACAATAAGCTGGGAGGACCCGCGGCTGGATTTATCAACGAATCTTTTAGGGACATTCAATGTATTGGAAACAGCAAGGGAACTTAATATCCCTGTCGCTTCCTGCGCTACAATTCACATTTACGGGAATAAAATTAATAATACACTTACTGAAGGATATATAAGCTATAAACGAAATCCTGAAACTATAGATGAATCTCACCCAACTCTTGAAGGAACTATTACACCTCTGCATGCTTCAAAAGGAGCAGGGGATATATATGTGAAAACTTATATTGATACGTACAAACTTCATGCAGCAAGCTTCAGACTGTCAGGTATTTATGGGACAAGACAATTTGGAGGTGAAGATCATGGATGGGTGGCTAATTTTTCTATCAGGAGTGTATTAGGATGGCCGATTACTATATTCGGTATTGGCAAACAGGTTAGAGATATTATATACGCTACAGATGTTTGTGAAGCATTTGATGCATTTTATAGAACAAGAGCTTCTGGGGTTTATAATATAGGCGGCGGACCGGAAACAGCAATATCTTTATTAAGTTGCATAAATATTTTAGAGGATTTAATCGATAAACGACCAGAAGTGAAATTTGCACCTGACAGACTCGGAGATCTTAGATATTTCATATGTAATATAGATAAAGCGAAAAAATATTTGGGCTGGCAGCCTAAGATTATGCCGAAAGACGGAATTCAAAGACTGGTAAATTGGATAAAAGAAAATAGAAATAAATTTATTCAATAATGGAGTAAAAATATATGAAAGCTATAGTTTTAGCTGGTAGGCTGGGGAAAAGACTTGATGATATTTCTGCTATAAAAAATAATTATTTTTTTCTATAACCTATTTTGTCATAACCTAAAATATTTTTTAATCCTAAATAAATGTTATTTAAATGATAGGATTTAAAATCACTTAAAAATCCTTTCACCTCATTGCCAAATACTGTTACTGGCATCTTTTTTGAAAATAATCTTGTGTTAATAAAAGAAAGAGTATGCCCGTTGTACCAATAACGCCACCCTTTTTTAATCATAGTATTTATTAGATATTCATCCATAGCTATAATATCATCAATAGTGACATTTTGTTTTATTATTGTAGGTGTTTCTCTATTATCCACATCATTCCATGTTTTCATATTCAAATATCCTTCAGATTTTGCATCTAAATAGTATTGAGTTCCAGGATTCGGAGTTGCAATATGAAAATGACAATAAAATGTCGGCAATTCTGAAGCCAGATGAATAGTATCTTTCATTTCCTGAATAGTTTCTCCAGGATTAGCTAACATCCAAAACGCATTGCAGACAATATCAAGCTTAAAGCAATTATTTGCGAAGTCTATTACTTGTTGAACAGTTGTTTTTTTATTCATTATTTCTTTTAACACCCTGTCATTCCCTGATTCAGCTCCATATGATATATAATGAAAATTACCTTCTTTCATATTTTTTAACATATCATAATCCAATAAATTAGCTCTGCCGCAACAAGACATTTCTAAATCAGTAATTTTTTTTGTTATTTCACAAAGATTTAATAACCAGTTTTTATTTACTCCCATATCATTATCACAAAAATTTATTCTATAAGTGTTAAATTTATCTTTAAGATATTGTATTTCTTTTATTACATTATCAACAGATCTTTGACGATATGGACCAGCAATATTACGTAAAGCAGGTTGACACATTTTACAATTAAAAGGGCATGATTGAGAACTTATTAAATGCCATGTTATTTTTTTTCTATTTAGAGATTGGTGGTACAATTTATCATTAAAAAATATTCTATCAGGTATTGGAAGAATATTTAGATCTTCTAAAAAAGCTCTTTTTTCATTTCGAATTATTTCTCCATTTATTTTATACCATAATCCTTCAATATTTCTAAAATTATTACCTTTTATAATTGCATTAGCTATTTCTAAAAAAGTATATTCTCCCTCACCTAAAACAACCATATCAACATAACTATTATTTATCGATTCCTCTGGTACTAATGTTGCATGAGGCCCCCCAAATACTACAATAGCTTTATTGTTTATTTTTTTTATATGCTCTGCTAGTTTATTTGCCTCTTTTATTGTCATAAAAGTCACGGATAATCCAACAAGGATTTTATCACCACAATAATTTATTTTATAAGGATCGTCACCTTTATTAGAATCAATATCATAAATATTATCATAATTATTTTTTTTTAAGACTGTTGCAAGTAAACGTAATCCTAAAGGTGGGACATTAAATTTTGCGAGACCAGAAGGTTGAATTAAAAATATTTTCATATTTTACATTACTCCTTTAGATACAAAATTAAGATCATGTTATATATATATATTAGTAAAGTCAAGTCTTAATATTGACAATTAGATCCCTATTTGATATATATTCATAAGAATATGATAAAGAGGAATTTTATTATGGATTCTATTATTCCTGATGCTGAACTGGATTGTGTTGGAGTTTATTGCCCGATACCATTATTCCAGACAATCGAGGAAATCGAAAAAATGGATAAAGGTTCTATATTAAAAGTTGAAGCAGATGACCCTTCAGCATTAAAAGATATTGCAGGCTGGGTAAAGAGAACAGGCCACCGTATTATTAAGTTTAAAAAGGATGGCAATTTATTAACATTTTTTATAAAAAAAGGCGGTTAAAGTATATATTAAAATCAACACCTGCTCCTGCAATGATAAAAAATCCATCTTTTCTATTAGGATCTTCCAGATAGATTCCAGATTGAAGAAATAATCGAGGATTTTTATAACCCCATAATTTTTCATCTGGAATATAAACAAATATTCCTCCCAGACGTCTACTTGTAAGATCAGTATTAGAAGCGTAAAAAGAATATTGTGAAAGATCTGTCTGGTTTCTAATAATTGTTTTCCCGAGTTTCATCTGCAATGTTGGCTGTATTATAATTCTATCACTGCTTCCTGAATCTCCATTACCTTTATATTCTTTTCTTATATCGTCATTGAAATTATTTTTGGAATTGAAGGAAATTGGGTAAGTTCCAAAATAAATTGACATTTCATAACCAAGACGTACTTTAAAAACACCAATTGGCATCCATTCAGCAGAAACTAAACCAGTAAGATAGGACGGTGTTGCAGTTATTCCAATCCCGTCCTGAAAATATAATCCATTCCATAGAGGAGAAGTATCTTTATTATATACATTTTGAAACGCTCGATAAACTTGTACTCAACATTATTAATTGAGTATCGAGCAACTACATTAAAATTTTTGTAGTTGCCTGATTTATCAGGCTTAATTTAACCATGTTTTACCAGTTAAATCCTGTAAGTATATTTAAACTTGTTCCATCTGTAAATGGTACAATTGCAATATTCAATGGGATATTCATGTCACCATATCGAAATGTTACTCCTCCTGCATAAGCAATAGATGTCCCTCCGCCAGATGCATAAGGACCTAACGCAAATTCTGTGCCATTTTTTGTTCGTATCCCTATAGCTCCAGTAATACTTGGTATAGAAAGATTTTGATCAACTCCACCGATAAGCGGAACGACTTCTGTTACAAACATCATGTCTTTTCCTTCAAGTAAAATCCTTTTTTCAAATTGCCATCCAAATTGAGTTAAAATTTTATTATGTATTTCAATATCATGTTCTTTTTTTATATTTCTCTGTAATTTATCATTTATAACTGTGAATCCAAATCGTGGGCCAGATAAATCATTTTCAATAATTTCTTTTTCTTTATAATCCTGCATTATTTTTTTTCCCATATTTACCTCATAGTGTGATAGCTGTGAATTTGTTATTTCAGTATTTTTTGTTTCCTTGAGGATGGCATAAACCCCAGCTGGTCTCAAATTATATGATCCACCACTCATATAATCAATGGCAAGACCTGCTATTCCATAAGGACCAAATAAAAGATTTCCTGCTACCCAGCCATCAACATCACGTGTTAATATAATCTCACCAGATTCATAGTTTTCTTTTTCAAATCGTAAAATAGTATTTTTATTTGATCTTTCTACATCGATTACTACAGGAGTATATCCTTTTTTATAACCATCAATCAAAACTTTCACGTTGGAAGGGGATGAACTAACTGCTATTTTTTGTTTTGTGCCATTCATAATTGTTGCGCAACCAGTTAATCCCGCACTAAATGCTCCAAATAACAATATATAGAAATAGAATAAATATATTTTTATATTATATTGTTTCATAAAATTCACCAGCTTTCTTAATTTATATCAGGGAAATGCATTTAATGCGTTTCTCCTGAAGTTGCAGTTTATACTTTTTACCAGTTAAATCCAGTAAGTATGTTAAAACTCGTTCCATCTGTAAATGGTGCAACTGCAAAATTGAGAGGGATATTCATCCCGCCGTATTGGAATGTAACTCCAGCAGAATAAACAATAGTTGTTCCTCCAGGAGATACATAAGGACCAAGACCAAACTCAGTTCCAGTTTTTGTACGAAAACCAATTATCCCGGTAATACTTGGCAGTAATATGCTTTGATCAATTCCTCCTATCAAGGGAATTAATTCTGTTACAAATACAATATCCTTTCCCTTAGGTGAAATCCTTTTTTCAAACTGCCATCCAAATTGTACAACTGCATTACTGGTTTCTATATCTCTATCTTTTTTTAGTTTTATCTTTAGTTTGTCATTCATAATTGTATATCCAATTCTAGGACCTGACAAATTAATTTCTCCAATTTCTCTGGGATTATCAGCTAAAACTGTATCAACTGATATAAAAGCCAAAATAAAAACAAAGCATACTATTTTTACAATTTGTTTTTTCATATAAATTCCCCCTTTCTATTTTCTGGTAATGTCAAAACTTAACCACAGAGAACTAGAGAGAAACCCTTAAATATTAATGAGTTAGAAGAGTTTTTATATTCTCCCTCTATGTGCCCTATAAATTTAGTAGAGACGCAAAATTTTGCGTCTCTACATTTAAAATATAAAAAAAAGCATGAGACCACAGAGATTTTTTAAAATTTAAAAATAAACTCTGTGACCTCTGTGGTTCATATTTTTCCCCTCTTTTTCATTTTACTTTTGACAGTACCTATTTTCTGTAACACAGTAATTTTTCAGGATGAATTTCAACATTTATTTGCTGGCAGTCTTTAATAATTTCTCCATCAAGCATAATAATCTGAGGTTTTTCAAAAATGAATTCAATATTTTTTATATATTTTTGAACACCATAATATGTATTTAAAGGTATTAATTTCATATTTGAAAAAAATCTCTTTAATGGACTTATATTGCCGAATACACAATGGAAAAAATTATCCTTCAGATCAGCATCTTTAAATATGGGATTACGATGTATATATCTGGTATTTCCGATAATAATATTATTTAAGGTTGTTTCATTCCAGTCACTGTGTTCAATTCTGCCTTTAACTTTAAAGGGTTTATGTAAAAAATCTAAAATTTGTTTATTTTCGATTTTATCCAGAATGTTTATTGCTTTAATTTTTTTAAGTCTAATTTGATTGAAAGAACCTACAGAACAGGATGATGCTACTTTCTTTTCTATAGTCTCTCCATCTTTATCAACTATGGTTGTTTTTATCAAATCAACATCTAAAAGTTTTTTTTGTTCAAAAGCATTTAAAGCTTGTCCCCAGGATTTAAATCCTAAATCAGTTGCCAATCCATTTGCATACCCAACAGGAAAAACACATAACTTCTGCTGTTTCAGATCCATTCCATTAATAACTTCTAAAATTGTACCATCACCACCTACAGCAATTACATCTTTATGTACAGCATTATCTTCTTTAAGGATTTTTGTGGCATGCCCGCTGTACCTGGTCATTTCAACATCCGAATTTAATCTTTTTAAAGACTTTGTAATATTTTCTAGAAATTTTTGATTCTTTTTGTAAAAACATTGAGTGTTAATAATTGCCAGAGTATTACTTTTAACCTGTGAATTAATATTATTCATTGTTCTCATTCCTCCATAAATAAGTTCCATTAGAGACAAAAACTAAACTACAAAAGAAAGCATAAGTTGATGTTTTTTTTAATTGCAAAATACATACCAAAATAAATAATAGAGATTTGTTATTGAAAATAATGGAGTTTATAATTAGATTACTGTGTATTTTTTTTCACAATATGATAATTTATGAGAAATGATTTATACATCGATTTATTTTAGATAAATTGCTTTTATAATTATTAGTTATTTTATTTTTTTTATTTTTATCTTGAAGTATAGGGATTTCAAAATATAGAAAATTAGTCAATAAATACAATGATTTCAATAGTTGGGATGTCCAGAATAGGTTCTATAATAAATTTTCCCAAATATTTTTATTTTTTGGTTTAATTTCATGAAAAAAGTACTGTAATTATCTGGGGTGATTTATTCTTAAATTATCACAAGTATCTTCTTCTACATTATATTCAATCCACCAGTATTTTTCTCCACCCCCGAAAGGGTTAAGATAATATTCATTCCATATAGTATCATTTTTAACAACTGTATTATGAAAAAAATGACAATCTAAATATTTCTTCCCTTTTTTTATTTTTCCAATATATTGTCTAATATAATTTGTCAATTCTTTCAGAATTATTGGTATTTGTGTTTCAGAAAAAGGATTTTTATAAAAATCAAAAGGAGATTTATTTAAAAAAATATTTATGCGTATTTCAGCTTTTTTGATATCTTCACTATTAGGTGTCCAATATATTTCATTATCTATAACTGAAGAATCAAATTTTTCATCATTTCCATATATTCGAATATATTCTTCTTTTAATATTTGTAATATTTCTTTCTTGTTTACTTTATTCTGTTTTTTTTTCATATATTCTTTTGTAAAAATAACACCTGTATATTCGCTGGTTTTAATTATAATGTTTTCATCATCTGCCAAAATTGAGATGTCATAAAAAATTAAAAAAATAAATATTATAAAAGTATAACTTTTATTCATTAGTTTTACCTTTATCGATTGCCAATTAGTGATTATAATTTATTAAATAATTATAACCTGAAAATTAACTTATGTAAACTTTTTCATACCTGTAAGTATTTTTGTATAATTTTATTAAAATAATGTAAAAATGTTATTTTATGCGCTTTTCGTTGGATTGTAATTATTTTGGTATGATATATTGTTGACTATAATTATATTCTATGAGAATCCATGTTAAATAAGATTAGAATAAAGTGGATGAAATAGCGGTAAAGAAAATTTATTATATATATATATAAATCTACAGTATCAAACAATAAGAATTGCAGCGGCAACAACAGTTGTCCATAAACCTCTTTTATCACCTAAAGCTGATTGAGTAATATTTCTGCTTATAACTATCTGATTCTGCATTTTCCACATTTCTTTTTTCTCATCCCAATGCAGGTCTTCATTAACATCAATTCCTAATGTTGATGCAAGCATAGAAGCAGCTAAATCTTCAGCATAATCTCCAGCTCCATTATCTGTCTGTCCATAAGCATGATGTTCGCTTAGATACCCATGCTTATCCCTGTTTGCAGGGATTGCCAACCCAACTGAAGATGCAATCAAACGATTAGGTTCATCTGTAGCAACATCGCTCATTACACAAAAAACAATCTGGCCAGGTGTTAATTTTGTAAGACCTGCTTTTTTTGATATAATTTTGCAATGCGGAGGGAATATACTGGAAACTCTTACTAAATTAAATTCAGCAATTCCAGCATTACGAAGTGCAAATTCAAACGACTGAAGCTTTTCTTTATGCCTTCCAACTCCATTAGTTAAAAAAATCTCCTTAGGTACAAGCCCTGATAGCATCTTCTCTCTCTCCCTCTTTTGAGAAATTGGTGCCGAGAGACGGAATCGAACCGCCGACACAAGGATTTTCAGTCCTCTGCTCTACCGACTGAGCTATCTCGGCAAAACTAATAATTTTCTGAATTTTACAGCAAATCTTTTGTTTGTCAATAGTTTTTTTTATTTAAAATAGATTAATAATCGAGCTCAAATAATAAAACAGCAATAGCAGCTATACAAGCTGTATCTGCACGTAAAATATTATTTCCCAGTTTAACTATTTTTAACTGATTCTTTTCTGCTAAAGAGATTTCATTTTTTGAAAAACCGCCTTCTGGACCAATAAAAACATTTATACTTTTTATATTTTGTTTTTTTACAAAAATATCTTTTAACTTTACATATCTTTCATCTTCCCATAAAATAATATTCAAATCCGTATTTAGGGCTTGCGAAGAAATAACTTGGACATTCTCGCTTGTCTTTTTGTCGGATTTCTGCGTTGCATCCTTGCTGTATAGCGCAATTTTGCTATGCACCTGCGGATGCGCCTTGAACTCCGACAAAAATCCTGCGCGATAATTTGTCCAATTTATTTTTTCGCAAGCCCTTAGTGATTTTATTGCATCATTAAAAGAAATTATAGGCGAAAGCACCGGGATATCAATGCGTTTGCATTGCTTTGCTGCTTCTTGAATGATTCTCCCCCAGCGAGATATTTTATATTCTTTATCTTCTTCTTTTATTTTTATAACTGTTCGTTCTGAAACTACAGGAATAAGTCTGGTTATACCTAACTCAGTAGTTTTCTTTAATACCAGATCCCATGCTTCCCCTTTTAATATAGATGCATAAAGATTTATACTAACCTGCTTACATAAATATTTTTCTTTACTAAGAATTATTGCTTTTAAATAGTCTTTATTAACACTTTCTATTGAGGCTTTGTATTTATTTTGTTTTTCATCAACAACAATAATTTTATCTCCACAGGAGAGCCGAAGGACACAAACTATGTGTCTTTTGTCATCTCCCTTAATATAAATATTTTTTTCTTCAATCTGTGCTTGTTTAATAAAAAATTGCGGTAGGTGCATATTTATTGCTCACTCTATTCCTTCTGCTAATTTAATTATATTTCGTCCGCCATGCTTTGCATTATATAATGCATTATCAGCAAGACTTATTAAATCCACTTTAGATTTCTTATGAGCATATGATGCAAGACCAATACTTACAGTTTTATTAACAATATCATTTTCATCTTTTCCATTAAAAGGATATTTTTCGATAGTAGAACGTATCCTTTCTGCTACATTCACAGCTCCTTCTTTATCCGTATGAGGCAGAATAATTGCAAATTCTTCTCCTCCGTATCTCGCAACAAGATCCACTTCTCTGACATTTTTAATAATAAGTTTAGAAATATCCTGCAAAAATATATCCCCTTTTTGATGTCCAAATCTATCATTATAATCTTTGAAATAATCTATATCTAAAAGAATTAAAAATAATGTACCTTTGTGCCGACCTGCGCGCATGATTTCTTTTTCTAAAGATGTCTGAAAATATCTATGATTATAAAGACCTGTTAATCCATCATGAATTGCCATATCTTTCATTCTGTGATAAAGCTGACAATTATTTATTACTAAAATAGCCTGATTAGCAACCATATTCAATGTGTATTTATTATGTTCAGTAATTTCTTTGTCCAGGGTTACAATAAAAAATGATCCTATTATTTTAGACCTTATTTCCAGAGGAATTGAATAGAAAAACAGATTGCGTATTTTTTCTTTAGGAGTTTTAATTATATTGTGCTGTCCTGATATAACTTCTTTATTTAAAGTAAGCGTTGGAATGGGGATGGTATGCCATTTTATTGTATCAAAAACCTTGTTTTTGCATTCTTTTAACTCATCAGAATATATTTTATTTGTAATATTCATGTAAACATCAATTTTATTTTCTTCCTGTAATATAATACCTCCTATATCATATTTAAGAATTGAATTTAGTATAATCAGGATGGATTTCATTACTCCTTCATAATCCTCAACAGCTCGTATAATACTGCCAATTTCATTAATTATTGTTAATTCAAATAGTTTTTCATCCAGCAATTTATTAAGTTTTAAAATAACATCTATCTGTTTATACGCCTGTGTAAGTAATGAATTTTTATCTATAATTTTTGGAGGTATCATATACTGAATCCTTGGACTTGGATTAGAAATCTATTTCGGTTTTATTCAAGTGCATAGATATATCCATCACTTGAGCCAAAATAAACGATTCCATCTACTACACTAGGAGAAGATCTAATCCCTTTCTCTGTTTCATATTTCCATACAAGCTCCCCTGTTCTTAATTTAAGGCAATAAACAAAACCATCCCATGAACCAAAATATACATATCTGTTAACAATTGCTGGAGAAGAGTAAATATCTCCAAAAGTTAAAAAATCCCATTCTTTTTCACCTGTATGCATATTTATACCATAAATACGATTATCAAAAGATCCTGCAATAATAATTTCATATTCTCCGCTTATAGAAGAAACAACAGGTCCTGTTGTTTTAAAA
>JACRDZ010000235.1 GCA_016212735.1 Candidatus Firestoneibacteriota bacterium
AAGCATGAGACCACAGAGATTTTTTAAAATTTAAAAATAAGCTCTGTGACCTCTGTGGTTCATATTTTTCCCCTCTTTTTCATTTTACTTTTGACAGTACCAAAATTTCATTTTACAATGGCGGATTTTATCATATTAGACCTTATAAGTAAAATTATTTTTAAAAAGAAATAATTTGCTTATTCTTGATTTTAATTCAGTCTCCTTCTATAATAGCAGAAAATAAAAACAAAAAAGATGGAAAAATATGAAACCAGAAGAACGGATAAAAAAACTAAGAGAATTAATAGAGCATCATAACACTAAATATTATGTTGAAAACCAACCTGAAATTTCTGATACTGAATATGATAGGTTATTACAGGAGCTTATAAATTTAGAAAATAAATACCCTCTATTTCGCACTTCAGATTCTCCTACTCAAAAAGTTGGTGGAGAGACATTAAAAGAATTTGCCAGCGTAAGACATGAAAATCCAATGTTAAGTTTAGACAATACATATTCTGAAAAAGAACTTCTGGAATTTGATAAACGTATTAAAAAATTGGTAAAAGAAGAAAACATAGAATATGTTGCAGAATTGAAAATCGACGGAATTGCAATTTCTTTAATTTACAGAGAAGGTAAATTATATAAAGGTGTTACAAGAGGAGATGGAATTACAGGCGATGATGTTACACTTAATTTAAAAACAATAAAAAATATTCCTCTATATGTTAAATCTCTGGCAGGTATATCTGATTTTGAAGTAAGAGGTGAAGTTTTTATAGATCATTCAGGATTTACAGCAATGAACAAAGAAAAAGAAAAAAATGAAGAACCTTTATTCGCCAATCCTCGCAATGCTGCAAGCGGCTCATTAAAACTTCTTGATCCCAATCTTGTTGCACAAAGACCTCTTAAAATATTTATTTATAATCTTGTCTTTACTCCATTATTTAAATTAAAAACTCATTTTGAAGCGTTAAACATTTTACATGATACTGGATTCCCTATAAATCTTAATTATATGTTTTGCAGAAATATTCAAGATGTTTTTAATTTTTGTAATACGTGGCAGACAAAAAGAGATATATTAGATTATGATATTGACGGAGTAGTTATTAAAGTAAATTCTTTATACTTACAAGAACAAATTGGATCAACTTCAAAAAATCCCCGCTGGGCAATAGCTTTTAAGTTTCCTTCAAAGCAGGCAACTACAAAATTAAAAAATATTATTGTACAGGTTGGACGAACAGGGATTATAACTCCTGTTGCAGATTTAGAACCTGTAGAATTAGCAGGGTCAGTTATTTCAAGAGCAACACTACATAATTCAGATGAAATTAATCGAAAAGATATTCGTGTTGGAGATTATGTCCTGATTGAAAAAGGCGGAGATGTAATCCCTAAAGTTGTTCAGCCGATTATTTCACGGCGTACTGGTGAAGAAATAATTTTTATAATGCCTGAAAAATGCCCTGTATGCGGTTCACCTGTAATACGTGATGATGAAGAAGTTGCAGTAAGATGTGAAAATTATACATGTTCTGCTCAGCTTAAACGTAGACTTGAACATTTTGCATCACGCGATGCTATGAATATAGAAAACCTCGGAGAAATGCTGGTTAATCAATTGGTAGAACAAAAACTTGTCAATGACTATGCTGATATTTATTTTCTTAAAAAAGAAGAATTAGTAAAACTCGAACGTCTAGGAGATAAATCAGCACAGAACATAATTGATGCAATAGAAAAAAGCAAAAAATCAACATTAGCCCGTTTTATTTTTGCTCTTGGGATACGTCATATTGGAATTACTGCGGCAAAAAAACTAGCCCGTGAATTTCAGACTTTTGAAAATTTTCGCAGGGCAAAACTGGATAAGCTTAATTTAATACCGGAAATAGGACCAAAAATGGCAGAAAGTATCATTAATTTTTTTAAAGATAAAAACATACAAAATATTTTAGTTAAATTTAATTTTGTTAATTTGCTTTTAGCTCAGGAACCAGAAACTCCAGGTAATAAAGCTTTAAATGGAAAGATTTTTGTACTCACTGGAACTTTAAAAAAATACACAAGAAGCGAAGCAAAAAATCTTATTGAAAAAGCAGGAGGAAAAGTAAACGCAAGTTTGAGTAAAACAACAGATTTTTTATTGGCTGGAATTGATCCCGGAAGTAAATATGATAAAGCGCAAAAATTAGGTGTGAAAATAATGAATGAAGAAGAATTTGAGGAAATGATAAAAATAATATAATAAAAAAATTGTACAAATGAGCTACTCTATATATTTATTTTATTTTTAACAAATTCCAATAATTTTTTGTAAGCATCCGATTCTTGAATAAATTTTTTGATCCTGGCAAAACGGATATCTAAATATTCATGAGCAAGGATGTTTCTTAATTTAGCAAATTCAGCAAGCTGCGAAGCCGTATTTGAATCAAAATTTTCAAGAGTAGATAGTCCCTGCATTGCATCTTTATAAGTTTGGTAAATTTTTCTTTTTTCTGAAGCTAGAAGTATCTTTGCAATATCTATTGATGAATTAGTAATATTTTCCACCCATCGTTCAACATTTCTTCTAGTAGTTGAATTTGTTTCGTATGTGTTTTTATCTAAATTAACAAATTCAGGCAAATCTTTTAACTCTGTTTCTAAAAAATCTATTATTCTGATTAATCTTTCCTTGTCTACATCGTTAATTGATGCTGATCTTTGTTTTATTTTCCAGTAATCATATGTGAATTCTCTAAAATATTCAGCATCAGAGCTTATTATTAGAAAGAATTTTAGAAATAAAGACCTGTTTTTAATAATTATCGGAAGTCCTTCTTGAATGACTGAAAAAGCAATTGTAGAAGGTGCTCGGTTAAGAACAATGAAATCAGTATTTATTCCAACTATTTTTTCAACATCCAACCATATTTTAACTTCATCCTGATAAAATTTTGTTTCTTCCCATTCAATAGTTTTTTCTTCAGGGTTAAAATAAACTGCTATATCAAAATCAGATTCAGATATTTCTATGCCTTTAGCATAAGAACCAAAAATAAATGCCATTGAAATACCAGGTTTGTTTGAAAAATATTTTTTTAATAATTTGATTTTTTCTTCAAGATTAGTCATGTTGGTATAATAACATATATTATCATTTGCAGTCAAAATTTTTATAAAGAAATATAGGAAGATATTTGGTAACTATTCAGCAAAAAAGAGCAAAAAATCTAAAATAAAATTTAAGTTTTAAAACCCGTGTTACGATTTTTAGAGCAAAACAATAACTTGGGATAATTAATTGAAAATAGAAAATATAAATATTAAAGCAACAATTGATAAATTAAAAAAATTTCTTGCGGAAGAAAAAAATATATCATCATCCATTTTCATTGTATTAATTATTAACAATGGGATTTGGAATAATATCGTATCCGATGTGGGCGAACATAAAAAAATTGTACGAATATCAAACATTGGGTGAACACAAAATACAGAGCGAAAACCAAATACATGGCGATGCCTTTTTTGTTACACACGCTTATTTTTTAGGAGCAGATAAGCTATACGAAAAACTTAAAAAAGCGCTCAAGGCAAATATTAACGAAGATGCATGGGAAGAACTGTATTCTACTACTTCAAGCTTTTAAGCTAAAATATAACTTGACTTGTATTTTAGTATATACTATTATCAATATATATTAACAAGCTTATGGATAAAAATAAAATATGAACATAATAAAAAGAGATGTATTTAACGAAATAATTAAATATTTAAACACAAACAATATCATTGTTTTGCATGGATCAAGACAGGTAGGGAAAAGTCATATTCTTTATTTTCTTCAAGATTTTTTAAAGACCAAAAATGAGTCAACATATTTTTTTGATCTTGAAGATTCAAGATTTGTTGATATCTTTAATTCGGGGATTGATTCTTTTTTTACTTTCTTAAAAAATGAAGGATTCGAGTTAGATAAGATAAAAAATTCTACAAAAAGACTATATATATTCATTGATGAAATTCAATATCTGGGTAATCCTTCATCAATATTGAAATTATTAGTTGATCATCACCAATACATTCAACTTATTGTTTCCGGATCATCGAGTTTTAATATTAAATCAAAATTTTCCGATTCACTTGTCGGACGAACAGTTAATTTTGAAATATTTAATCTATCTTTTCATGAATTTTTGCGATTTAGAAATATAGAATATGATTTAACAAAATCACTTTCAGAATTTCATCTTAATAAAGTTATTGAGTTATATTATGAATATGTTTACTACGGCGGGTATCCAAAAATTGTTTTAGAAGATTCTATAGAAAAAAAAGAAAAATATCTGCAGCAAATAATTGATACATATATTAAAAAAGATATTAGAGATATTGCAAATATTAAAGATATAACAAAATTCAATAATTTATTAAAAGTTCTGGCATCTTGCAGTGGACAATTATTAAATGTAGCACAATTAGCGAATACATGTTCCATTGCTCAGCAAACAGTGGAAAATTATTTATTTATTTTAGAAAATACTTATGTTATTAAATTAGTACATCCTTACAGCTCCAGCGCAAAAGTGGAAATAATAAAAGCACCGAAAGTATTTTTTTATGATACAGGCCTTTTGCAAATGCTGTGGCTAAAACATTTACCAAAAAGTATAATTGGAAATGTGTTTGAAACAAGTATATTTTCAGAATTAGTTAAAAAGTATGGTATTGAAAATATTAATTATTGGCGGCATAAAAATAAAAATGAAATAGATTTTATACTTAATTATAAAGGATATATTTTGCCTATAGAAATAAAGGTAAATTTTGAAAATTTCAAAAGACGTTCAATATCATTTTTTTGCAGCAAATATAATATAAATGAGTATAAGGTTATAAGCTTGAAAGGGAAAAAACAAAATTTAAATTATATTTATCCATGGGAATTATCATCAGAATACGCATTATATAGGTCAAGTTAAATTTTTTCTTAAAGATTAAAAGCTTCAGGTTTAATATTAAATTCTTTTAAAATATCATTAAATTTTTCTTCAGAAATTTTACCCTTAACTTTTAGAATATCTCTTTTTGCAAGATTAATATTTGGTGATGCCAATTTTAAAAAAATTGAATATGCTTTAAGAGAAAATTTCAAAGCAGGTATATACTCTTTTTTATCGAAATATAAAGTTCCTATGCTGCCATAAGTCATTGCAATTCCCTGCATATCTTTAATCTTCTCTTTTATCTCTAAAGACTTTTGATAATGCTTTAATGCTTCATCATAGTTCCCCTTTTTTTGATAAACTCTGCCTATTTCATGGAAACTACTTGCAACTCCATCATTATCTTCAATATTATCAAAAATCTTTAAAGACTTTTGATAATGATTAAATGCATCATCATAGTTTCCTTCGTTTTGATAAATCATTCCTATTTGATGCAAATTTTTTGCAATTATTTGAGGAATTTGTTGTTTATGGGGGGTATCCGGAGATAACTTTAGCAGATAATTTTGCCCAAAAAGAGC
>JACRDZ010000239.1 GCA_016212735.1 Candidatus Firestoneibacteriota bacterium
ATCAATTTCTTTTTTATATCAATTTTTCCTGTACTCATTACCAATAATTCTATTGTTTTCCCTGTTATAGTAAATGGGTTATAATTTTTAAATTTGTTTTTATTAATTAATTTAATGACCTTGTTGATAATGTGTTGCGTAAAAATCTAACACATTACGAATCATTTTTTGATATTGTGTATTATTTTTTTTGGCAATTGCCATGAATACTACATTCTCATTACATGCTTGTTCTATTTTGCGTGAACCTGTTATTCCTCTTGAATATGCCAGTAGTACTATCTTTAGCAATATTGCAGGATCATACGCACATCTTCCTGTTTCATCATTTTTGTATCGTGATTCAAATATTGTTAAATCTATGTGTTTATCTACTATTTGATTTATTGCTTCTTCGAATGTTCCAGGCATTATTTGCTGGTCAAACCTTATTGGGAGCATTACCATTTGGTCATAGGAATAAAAATTCAGGAAAGTAGGCTTTTAGTAGTTAGAAATGCTGTTCCACATATTCCTTCAAGTACCATATGTTTTTCAATTGTTTCATCAAATAAAATTGTAATTCTGGCAGGGAATTCTACATCTTCTTTCCATAATATATATGTTATAGGAATTTTAGGAAATGGCCATAAAACAAAAGAAGCATCCCCATAGAAAGCTTTTGTACCTCCCAGGGAAATCCCTTTTTGATAAAAATCTTCAATGTTTTTATCTTTTCCATATTTGTCAGCTAATTGAGTTAAAGGGAGTTCATGCCCTCCCTGAAAGAAAAATTGACCACCTTTCAACTCATGTAATGCACAAAGTTTACCAGTTGGCACATCTTCTTTTACCTGTACAAGATAAAGTAAAGCAATAAATTTTAAATGGGGATGTATTTCAGGAGTAATCTCCCTGTTTATAAAAAAATTGTAGTTTGAATTTAAAATAGGCATCATGTAGGAATCAACTTTTCCTTTAATATATTTAGCACCTGAGCGTTTACATACATCTTCCGGACTGAATGATAAAAGCTTTTGCCAGAGATCATTTTCTCCAGGGAAAAGATTTACTGTATTTGATTCCCTTTCTGATTTTTTGTACATTATTTTCCTTAAAGTCTCGAGCAGACCCTTTCTAAAAAAGTGTAAAAGTATAATACAACAAACTATATAACCATTCAATATAAATTGTTGCAATTACAGGTAAAATATGTTATTCTCAAAATGTATATTTATGTATTGAAAAATCATTAAAATATTGAAAGGAGTGGTTATATTAACATAAAATATTATACCTTGTTTTAAATATTACAATAATTGGGTAATTTGCAAAATTATCAAAGTGTAAAAGGAGGTACTGTCAAAAGTAAAATGAAAAAAGGGATGAAAAAATGAACCACAGAGATCACAGAGTTTATTTTTATAATTTTTTAAATCTCTGTGTTCTCTGTGGTTAAGTTTTGACATTACCTAAAAGGATGAAAGGAGATTTTTTTCATGCATATCTCTATTACGGGGAGACATATAGATATTACTAATGCTTTAAGAGATTATATAGAAAAAAAAGTAAGTAAATTAAATAAATATTTTAATCATATAATTGAAACACATGTTGTTTTAAGTTTAGATGGCAAAACATATCAAGTTGTGGAAGTCACTATTCATACTAACGGTATTACTATTCATGGAGAAGAGCGGACTGAAGACATGTATGCTTCAGTAGACAAAGTAGTAGATAAAATGGAAAGGCAGATAATTAAATATAAGGAAAAAATATCCCAGCATAATCCGCGTCCTTCCTTAAAAAAACTCCATATTACAATGAATATAATGCGTTCTGATAGTACAAATGATAATGAAGGACATTCTTATAAAATTATTAAAACTAAAAAATTTGCAGTAAAACCAATGTCTTTAGATGAAGCAGTAATGCAGATGGATCTATTAGGAGATGATTTCCTGGTTTTTACAAATGCAAATTCTGACAATACGAATGTAATATACCGCCGTAAAGACGGGACTTATGGCTTAATAGAAAAGGAATATTAAATATAATAAAATGAGTGTTCTTCTAATTGTTATCTGGAGGTGGTAAAATGAAAATTTCAGATTTTTTAAGTAAAAAAAGTATAATCATAAACCTGGAAGCAGAAGATAAACAAAGTGTTATTAAAGAAATGGTTCTTTTAATGGTAAAAAACAAAGAAATAAAAGATGCGGATGAAATTATTAAAGTCCTGATGGATAGAGAAAAATTAGGAAGTACAGGGATTGGAGAGGGGATAGCCATACCTCATGGAAAAAGTTCTGTAATTAAAAAAATTTGTCTTGTTTTCGGACGGTCTTCAACTGGAGTTAATTTTGAAGCTCTGGATGGAGGCCCTGTATATTTATTCTTCCTTTTAGTTGCTCCTCGTGAAGATGCTGAAAATCTCCATCTTAAAATTTTAGCAAAACTTTCACGTCTTTTAAAAGATAGCCATTTTCGTAATTTATTAAAACAAGCCAAAGATGATTCTGAAATTTTAAGTATAATAAAATTAGGAGAAGAAGATAGATAACTCCTATATGTTGCCCTCCTTGTCCCAGGGATAATAAATAAAAATTAAGAAATTGGGGGGATAGATTTGCCTGACTTAAAAGTAGGTAATTTAGTTAAAGAAAATAAAAATATTCTTGATCTTGAACTTCTTACTCAGAATAACGGACTGGATAAAAGAATTACATCTGGTGGTGTCAATCGTCCAGGTTTGGCCCTGGCAGGATACTTTGACTATTTTGTGTATGAACAAATCCAAATTCTTGGTAAGCGTGAGGTTTCTTTTTTAAATAAAATAGAAAAAAAGAAACGTAAATCTATTTTAGAAAAACTATTTAGCTATAGCTCTCCCTGTTTTGTTATAACTCGACATTTAGAACTACCTGATGATTTCATTGAACTTGCGAATAAACATAATGTTGCAATATTAAGAACAAGTTTGGATAGTGCAACTTTTATTGAAAAAATAATAAATTATCTACAGGAGAAATTTGAACCAGCTACAAGTCTTCATGGTGTACTTGTTGACATATTCGGTATTGGAGTTCTCTTAATGGGGAAAAGTGGTATAGGTAAAAGTGAATGTGCATTGGAATTAATAGGACGGGGACACAGGATTATTTGTGACGATGTTGTTAAAGTAAGACTAAAAGAGGGGAAAACTTTAATAGGAACAGGTGCTTCTATTATTAAACATCATATGGAAATCAGAGGGTTGGGAATTATTAATATAAAAGACCTCTTTGGAGCGCAAGCTATACGTAATCATGAAAGAATAGGACTTGTAGTAAAAATGGAAGAATGGGATGAAAACAAAGAATATGACAGAATAGGTCTTACAGAAAATAAATTTAATATTTTAGGATTGGATGTGCCTGAAGTTACAGTCCCTGTCAGACCAGGAAGAAATGTTGCTATCATTATTGAAGTTGCAGTACTTAATCTTCGGTTAAAAAAAATGGGATATAATACAGCACGCGATTTTAATAAAAATCTGCTTGAGTTAATGCAGAAAAAAGATAAAGAAAAAGATGATATTTTCTGGGATAAGGATTTTTATGAAGAATATTAAACTGGTGATTATTACAGGATTATCTGGTGCAGGAAAAAGTCAAACTATAAAATATTTTGAAGATTTAGGATATTTCTGTATTGATAATCTTCCTGTTATGTTAATAGAGAAATTCATTGAAATATGCTCAAAAACAGAAAAAACTATCGATAAAGTGGCTCTTGTTATAGATATACGTGCAGGAGAGTTTCTGGATAGTTTCTGCAATGTGCTGGAAAATCTGGAACATGTTGGATTTGGTTATGATATTGTTTTTCTGGAAGCTCAGGATAAAGTTATAATAAGGCGTTACAGTACTACAAGACGAAAACACCCTTTAGGCGGGAATTCCACTATATGGGATAATATTAACGAAGAAAGGAAAATTCTTACAAGAATCAAAGAAAAAGCCACACTTATTATTGATACATCGGATCTTACTTTACATGAACTCAGAGATATAATTGCAAATAAATTCATTGATAAAGATGAAATTGGCAAAATACTGATAACATTATATGCTTTCGGTTATAAATATGGAATACCTCTGGATGCTGATCTGGTTTTTGATGTACGTTTTTTGCCTAATCCTTTTTATATAGAGGGACTAAAACCTCTTTCCGGTAAATCAGACCGCATTAAAGAATATGTGCTTGGGAATGAAATATCACAAAAATTTCTAAAAAAGCTGAACTCTTTTATTGATTTTTTAATACCAAAATATATATCAGAAAATAAAGCATATCTGACAATTGCTATAGGATGCACAGGTGGAAAACATAGATCGGTTGTAATAGTTGATGAGATTCTTAGACATTTATCTAAGAAAAATTATTCAGCTCGTACTATATACAGAGATATAGAAAAAGAATAGGAATTAAATTACATGCAAAGACTAAAATGGTTTTATCCTGGAATGAAAATAAAACGATGGTTGTTATTATCATTAATAGGGAATATATTTATTTTCTTTGGATTGAGCGAGAGAATAACTTATGATAAAACTTATTTAATGTTTCAGTATCCATCTTTCTTTTTTAATTCATTTGATCTGATTTTAATAATTGCAGGTAGTATTCTTGTTATTATTGGGATTCAGAAGTCACTGCGTTCAATTCTTAATGTACTTATTCCTGAAAAAGAAGATGAAATAGTGAATCTGGTTTTTAAAAAAAGGCAGCTGGAAAAAGGCCCTAAAATTGTTGCTATAGGAGGAGGAACAGGACTTCCTATTCTGCTTCAAGGTATAAAAGAAATTACAAGTAATATTACTGCAATAGTTACAGTTGCAGATGATGGCGGAAGTTCAGGTAGATTAAGAAAAGATTTCCAGGTTTTACCACCAGGAGATATACGTAATTGTCTGGTATCTCTTGCAGATCAGGAATTTCTTATGGGAAGTCTTTTCCAGTATAGATTCCCTGAAACAAGTCAATCATCTCTGGCAGGACATAATTTTGGGAATTTGTTTATTACTGCCATGACGCAGGTCACAGGAGATTTTGATGAAGCTATACGTCAATCAAGTAAAGTTCTGGCAATTAGAGGACAGGTAATTCCAGCAACACTGGAAAATATTGTTTTAGTAGCTGAATTTGATAACGGAAGTTTTATTGAAGGTGAAAGTAAAATATCTAAAACTTCAAATAAAATTAAAAAGGTCTTTATCCGTCCTGAAGAATGTAAACCTAATCCTGAATGTATAAAAGCAATTGAAGAAGCGGATATTATTATTCTTGCTCCTGGTAGTTTATATACAAGTTTATTGCCAAATCTTATTATTAAAGAAATAACTTCCGTAATACTTAAAAGTTCAGCTTTAAAATTATATATATGTAATATAATGACTCAACCAGGAGAAACGGATGGATATACAGCATCAGAGCATGTTCGTGTTATTCTGGATCATACAGATAAAGGAATTTTTAAATATATAATGGTTAATAAAGTCCCTATTTCAGAAAATGTATTAAAGCGTTATAAAGAAAGCAGGGCTGATATTGTAACAACAGATGCTGAAAAATTAAGAAGTATGGGGATGAAGGTTATTGAAGAAGATCTTCTGTATTCAGGAGACATGGTACGTCATGATCCAAAAAAATTAGCGAAAGCTATTTTAACTCTTTTAATAGATACTAATATAAGACAGAGAGACTTATATATAAAGAGACGCTGGGGACTGGATCTTTTAGAAGGCAAAAAACCATCAATTACTAAATTATTTAATAAAAATTATAAAGTATTTAATACAGATCAAAAACAACAAAAATATGATAATAGAAAAAGATTTTATACTTAAAAATAAATTGGGAATACATGTCCGGCCTGCAGCAATGTTAGTTCAGGTCGCTAATAAATTCAAATCTGAAGTTTATCTATGCAAAGATAAACAGACAGTTAATGGCAAAAGTATTATGGGGATTTTAACCTTAGCTGCAGGACAGGGCAGCAAATTAAGCATACGTATTGAGGGTTCTGACGCAGAGGAAATGCTAAAACAACTTGAAAAACTATTTGAAAATAAATTTGATGAGGAATAAAGGTGCTTCATGAAAGATCGTAATGAACTAAAGGGGAAAATATTTAAAGGAATACCTGCGTCTCCAGGAATAGCTATTGCTCGAGCCTATGTTTTAAATGAAAATATTATCAATGTAGAAAAGACATATCTATCTCTACAAGATATTCCTAAAGAAATCGAAAGATTCAATAATGCTATAGATATAACACGAAATCAACTTTTAAATATACAGCAAAAAATAGTAAATAAACTGGACAAAACACATGCACATATATTTCAAGCACATATTCTTATTTTAGAAGACCCGATGCTTATTCAAGAAACAATTAAAAGAGTTAAAAAAGAAAAATTAAATGTTGAATATATTTTTACTAATGTACTCGAAAAAATATCTGATGTATTCAGTAAAATGAATGATAATTATCTCAAAGAAAGATTGAGTGATATTCAAGATGTTGGGAATAGACTTCTGCGAAATTTATTAGGAGAGAAACATGCTTCATGGGAAACTATGGGTCGAAATGTAATAGTTGTAGCATATGATCTTTCACCTTCAGATACAGCAACAATGCATAAAGAAAAAGTTACAGGTTTTGTAACTGATATAGGAGGTAAAACATCTCATACAACTATTATGGCACGTTCATTGGAAATTCCTGCTGTTGTTGGACTTGAAGTTATTACTGATAATGTCATTACAGGTAATACTTTAATTATTGACGGAAATGAAGGAATTGTAATTGTAAATCCTTCAAAACAAAGTCTTAAAAGATACGAACAGTTAAAAGAAAACCTTGAAAAAGCTGAACATGAACTTGCTAAATTAAAGGATATGCCTGCATGTACAGAGGATAATCATATAATAAACTTACATGCCAATATAGAATTCCCTGAAGAAGTAAATTCTGTGCTTCTGCATGGCGCTCTTGGTATAGGTCTTTTCCGTACAGAATTCCTTTATATGAATCGTGAAGAACTACCGTCTGAAGAAGAACAATTTCAGGCTTTTCGTGAAGTATCAGTTAAAATGGCTCCAAAACCAGTCACAATAAGAACTATGGATATTGGCGGAGATAAATTCATATCTTATCTTAATATTTCAACTGAAATGAACCCATTTATGGGATTACGTGCTATAAGATTATGCTTACAGCATTTAGATATTTTCAAAACGCAACTCAAAGCTATTTTAAGAGCCAGTGTACTCGGAAACCTTCGTATTATGTTTCCTATGATTTCCGGGTTCGATGAATTACAAAAAGTAAAATCAATATTAATTGAAGTAAAAAATGAATTAACTCAAAATAATATTCCTTTTGATAAGAATATAAAAGTTGGAGCAATGATCGAGATTCCTTCTGCAGCAATTATTTCTGATATTTTAGCTCGTGAAGTAGATTTTTTCAGTATAGGGACTAATGATTTAATACAATACACTCTGGCTGTTGAACGCGCAAATGAAAAAGTTGCTTATTTATATGAACCACTGCATCCCGCAATTTTGCGTTTGATTAAAATCACAGTTGAAGCTGCAAAAAATAATAATATTGAAATAAGTATGTGCGGAGAAATGGCAAATGATCCTTTGATAACAATAATTCTTATAGGATTAGGCTTAAAAGAATTGAGCATGAGCCCAGTTACTATTCCTGAAATTAAAAAGATCATTAGAACATGTTCTTATAAAGAAGCAAAAGAAATAACAGAAAAAGCATTACAAATTTACTCAGCAAAAGAAGTGGAAAAATTATTAAAGAAAGCAATTAATAAATTAGGACATAATATTAATAAATAAAAAAGCCCGGCTTTTAGGTCTCTATAGACCCTAAAATCCGGGCGATTTATTTAGGTATTATATTTTTGTTACATTTGTTGCTTGTTCACCTTTTGGACCTTTTTCAACTTCAAATTGAACTTCTTGTCCATCCTCCAATGATTTATAACCTTCTCCTTGGATTGCACTATAATGAACAAATAAGTCATTCCCTGATTCATGAGTAATAAAACCATAACCCTTTTGATTATTGAACCATTTCACTTTTCCTTTTGCCATTGTTACTACTACCTCCTTTCTACTTTATTATAGTAAATAAATAATCTAAAAAAAAACCGCAAGGTTAGTTTCTGGAACCTCGCGGTTTAAAGATTCTAATCCTTTTATCTACTATGAATAAATTATATCACAAATTCTTGTTTTGTCAACATAATTTTTATTCTCAATTAAAATCTACTTTAATAAAGTGATACGTCTAAGTTCATTGCATTTACAGGTTCTTTTTAAAGAAAATAAATTTTCTATTGCTTTAAGAATTATTATTGCTATATTTTTCCCTTCATTTAGAAAGATATCCTTAAGCTCTTTATATTCCCAATCTTTAATTATTCCTTCAGCATAATTAACAACCATATATATTCCAGCATAACATGCATCTATTTCTCGGGCGAGATATACTTCAGGACATATACTCTGGCCGATTACTGAAGCTCCCCAGTTTTCGATCATTTTTACTTCAGCTCTGCTTTCAAAATGCCTTCCATCAGTATTGCAATATATACATGCTGTAGAAAGATTACGTTCAGGTAAAAAATACTTCACAGCATTTATTAGAGTATCTCTTAATATAGAACAAAAAGGGTCACGCATTATAAGAAGATAGTCATCTGTAAGACTTGTTGTACGTCTTTCTGAGAAATCAATATAATCGTGAGGGATAACAATATCTCTTGGATTAAGATTTGTATTAATACTGCCAACACCACCTTCAGTAAAAATTGTTTTTACTCCGGCTTCTTTAAAAACCCAAAAAATTTGCTGTGAAGCTGTTCCGCGCGTAGTACCTGAACGCCATCCGTGCATTTTACATGTAATTATTTTTTTGTTATATAATGAAAATATTTTAAAAGATGGGCTTGTACCAAATGGTGTTCTGAAAGTGATGTTTTTTTCTATTATTTTAAGCTTCTCTGATTGAAATATCTCTGGAAAATCTAATGAAAATGTACTGGAACCGCCAATTATAGCATATTCAATATTTGGGATAGATATCAATTTTACCTCAACAGCTTTATATACTGAAACATAAAAGTTTTTAAACTAATCTTTACAGCATCGAAAGCCAATATCATAGTAGTATATAGTAGGATTTAAACCGAATTTGCTTGTACACTGTGAATCTTCAGGACCGCTGTCCCAGAATCCGCCATAATAAATAGCCCCTGGTTTATCTGTCCACTCCCAGACATTTCCACTCATATCATATACTCCATAATCACTCACACATTCTTCATGCATACCTGTTGGAGAAGGGCCTTTATCCCATCGCATGAACGATCGGCATTTGTGCGGGGAGAATTCATTTCCATAAGGGTATTTGAAATTATTTGGTCCACTGCAAGCTTTTTCCCATTCTTCTGATGTACAAAGCCTCTTTCCCTGCTGGTTACAAAGATTCTCCGCCATTCTCCAATTAACATTAACAATTGGAAACGCTCCTCTGTCATTCGGATATTCATATTTATCAATACAAAATTTCCCTTCTACTTCAACCATATTTTTAGGACACCTGTATACTATTACTTTTATTTCATCTATACCACTTGCCAATTTGTTATCTAATACACGGAAAGTTGCAATGTAAGTTTTTGGTTCATTATATACATAAGTAGCTTTTCCATCTATAGACGAACTCCAGTCAAACGTACCATTACCGTCAAAGTCCCATTCATATTTTACAATTTTCCCATCTCTGTCTCTGCCAACACCATTGAAGATTACAGGTGTATTTATCGTACTAACTATCTCTCCGCCTGCATCCGCAACAGGTAACAGATTTCCTGTAATTTCATCTATACTTAAAGTTTCTATATCATATAATCTTTCTTTATCCTGCGGTAAACTTATTTTTATAGGAATAGAATATGGAGATTCGTTATCATTAGGAAGAATTCCTGTTACACAGTAATAATATGTTTCACCTTCAAAAATATTGCGGTCTGTAAATGTTATCTCTCTAACAATTTCAGAATTAATCTGCATAAATAGTTCTTTTTCTTTTAAGCTCCTATATATATTATATCCTCCTTTATAGAGTTTAATATCCGCAAGTTCGTTCCAGAAAATATGTACACTTTTATCAACTTCATTATAACTTACTCTTATATTTTCAGGAGCATATTGAAGAACAACATTACGAGGGCTAATGGCATCAGGTTTTATGTAACCTGTAGGAATTAATGTTTTTGGAGCAGTTGCACAACCTGTTAAGAAAAAAATTAGTAGGTAGAACACAATAAAATATATAAGTTTTTTCATAAAATGTCTCTCTTTGTTAGAGCCTATCCCGTTATCAATTTTCGTAACGAGGTCGAGCGAAAAGCTTATAGGCAAGGCCGCAGGAGTAAAACGTACTCTTCAGCAGTACATTTTATTCCGAGAACGAAGCATATAAGCTTTGTAGCCGACCGCAGTAGAAAATTGATAATGGGATAGGCTCTTAATACTGATATATTTTTGTCAGGTTATAGGTTATATAATTATATAATATAAAAATTAAATGCCTGATTAAAGATAAATAATACAAAATTGAAGAAATGTCAAGGAAAAACTAGTGCAATCCTTTCAGATCAAAACATTGCAGGTAATTAATAATTTCTTTTGCTGACAGTTGTCCTGGGCTTGAGTTCTTTGTTAAAAATCCATACGTAAACAAACTACCAATAAGAGGATAAAATATTCTTGTAATAGTTCCTGTGCTTCCCATTAAAATTGTAACAATGTTTTCTGAATTATGGTTTATTGTAAATTGTGTAAGTCTTATCAAATCTGAGGTTTTTAATGAAAAACAAGCTATTTTTACAATATCTGCTTTCCCTTTTTTCCCTTTTAATAATATTTTATTAAGTTCGATATCAGAAGGAGTTTTATTAAAATTATGATATGAACCAATAACTGGTTTTTTATAAAAGTGAGAGAGCTCTGTTACTTTATTAAATAATCCGGAATTTATTTCAATATCAACACAATCAACATCCTGAATAATATTTTTAAAAATATTATATCTTGTTTTATCATTAATATTCCTTCTGCTGCCTTCTTTCTTACTGCGTATAGTAGCAATTACGGGTTTTTTTAAAGATGCTTTAATTATATGTATAATAGATTTGATATAATTTAAAGATATTTTATTTAGAAGATCTATTCTCAATTCTAAGATATCTATTTTTTTTAAAATATCATCTTCAACATTATTAAAAAAAGATATATCAAAGTCTACTATTGTACCGACAACAACAGTCCTGTCAGCTAATTTTATATTCCCGATTTTTATTTTTCCCATAAATCTTATTCTTTTATCCCGGATTGTTTTTTTAATATTTCGAGTTCTTTGTTTAATTTAGTCTGTTTTAAAGCAATAAAAATAATATAAACAGATAAGAAAATCCATACTGTTGTATATGCGGCAAAAAGATATTCCATGTTAAATTATCCCTTTCTATAATGTTTTATTAAGTTAATATCATCATTTTGTTTTTCCTGCTTAATACGTAAAGAAAGAAGCAAGAGATATAATAAATTAAAAGTAAAAAGAGAGATAAAAAAAGCAACTTTCATTGAAGAATCTAATTTTATACCGGTTTTTTCAACAATTACAGGGTGAATAGTTCTCCACCATCGTATTGACATGAATACAATAGGGACATCTATAAAACCTACTATTCCAAATACTGCTGCAAATGTCGCTCCCCGTGCTTCATTCTCTGTAAAAGGTCTGAGCATAAGATAAGCAACATAAATGAACCATAGAATAAGCGCAGTAGTCAGGCGGGGCTCCCATGTCCACCATGTATTC
>JACRDZ010000237.1 GCA_016212735.1 Candidatus Firestoneibacteriota bacterium
AAGGTCTAAATAGTAATCGAAAAGACAGACAGAGTAATGGGCTCGTTGATAATTCTGATTATGAGAGAATATGGGGAGATATCAATTATCAAATAACAAATATCACGGGAGAGAATAATGAAAAAATATTTATTAATGCATATAAAAAGGAAGAAATATATAATGGCCCTTTTATGAACAATATTCCTGATATTATTCTGGAATTGAACAAAAAATATGAAGCTGGTTCAGATCTTAATAATTTAATAACAGACATCACTACTACAAGTTACAAAAAATGGAGTGGATATCATATTGAAGATGGTGTTTTTTTAGCTAAAAGTCCAATTACTAAAAAAAATTTTGAGATTGGGAATGCTAATATTGTAGACATAGCATCGACAATTCTTTTTTCTATGGGTATGGAGATACCCACTAATATGGATGGGAAAATTCTGAAAGATATTTTTGCTTCTGAATTTATCACACAAAATAAAGAAAAATATACACAATTGGATGAACAATTTAAAGCAGAAAAAAATAAATCTATATCAGATGATGAAGAAAAAGAAATGAAAAATGCATTAAAAGGGCTAGGATATATGTAGACAACTTGGAATACACTTCGCCTGTACTGGTTCTGGTTGGCTTTCGTTAACGATAAATAAGAATAAAAAAGGGAAATTCTATAGATATTCAGCATCTCTGGTGATATAATTAAAACATGAGTAAAACATTTGAGAGGATAAAAGAATTAGTTAAAAGACATGAAATAAAAGTATCTGATTATATATAGCATATATCGGTGGTGCGGAGAGTGCATAATGACTATGTTTTAGATGCTGTACCCCATCCAAAACAAAATAAATATCCTAACCAAAAAATGTTTGTAATAAATATTGATAATTATGCATATTTAGTCCCTTTTATTGAAGATGAGGAGACTATATTTTTAAAAACAATTATTCCAAGCCGGAAAGCAACAAAAAAGTGGTACTGTCAAAAGTAAAATGAAAAAAGGGGATAAAAAATGGAACCACAGAGGTCACAGAGATTTACTCTGTGTTCTCTGTGGTTAAGTTTTGACATTACCAAAAAAGTATTTGAGAGGTGAAAAATGAAAAAAATGAAACTTGATAAAGAAGAACAAGAAATTTTGGATGCGTATGAAAATGGAGAATTTCAATCGGTTCCAAATGTTAAAAAGGAAATCGCGAAGTATCGGGAATATGCGAAATTTACATTACAGAAAAACAAACGAATTAATATTCGTATTTCTAGCCGTGATCTTATACATATCCAAAGGAAAGCAGTTGAAGAAGGACTTCCCTACCAAACATTAGTATCCAGTATTTTGCATAAATATGTTAATGGTAACTTTATTGAAAAACAATTTGAAATATAAGTCAGTCTTAACAATGAAATAAAACAGCAGTTAAAAGATTTGGGTTATATGTAGCTATGGAGATGATAATTTTCCGTTATGGGATTGAATATACTTTTAATAAATTTTTCTAACTGGACATACTTTAATACATGCATTATAATTGTTACAGAGGTGAAAAATAATGAATATTACAAAACTGACTCCCGTCGAGATCGAACCACGTTATACTCAAGAAAGAACTGATAGATACAGATGAATTTAAAGTCTGAAATTAGGAGAAATGATTATGGAAAGAATTCATAGTGAAATTGATAGTAAAGTTTATAATACGATAGTAACAATTGTAGATAAGAGAATAAAAGAGATAAAAGTTACAAGAAAAGATTTTGATCATTTAACCAATGAAGTGCATGACTTGAGAAGTGATTTTTCTGAATTAAAAGGAATAATGCATGAAATAGCTGAATCACATATAAGACTTGCAAATGAGCAAGAAGAAACGCAAAAGTCTATGAAGAATCTTGCAAAAGAGCAAGAAGGAACACAAAAGTCTATGAAGAATCTTGCCAGAGCGCAAGAAGAAACACAAAAATCCATGAAGAATCTTGCCAGAGCGCAAGAAGAATCCCAGAAAGAGATAAAAAATCTTATTAAAGTAACAGGTAATTTACAAGAACAGGTTGGAGGAATTTCTAATAGTATTGGATATGCGATAGAGAATGATGCATACAGAGCTTTGCCAGATGTTCTTATGAAGAAATATAAAATTGAAATAAAAGAGAGATTCTTAAGAAAATATATTCAATATCCGGATGGCAGAGGTGATGAAGTAAATATTATAGGTAAAGGAATATTAAATAGCAAAAATATATTAATAATCGGTGAAGTAAAGACAAAATTGAAAATAAAAGATATTGATGATTTGCTTTCCACTGCAGCAAGATTACAAAAAATAATGAATGAAGAACAATTTTTAATAATGGTAACCCATTTTGCTCTTCCTGATGTAATAGAATATGCTGAAAAGAAAAATATTGCAGTAATATATACATATGAATTATGATAAACATTAATCTGGTATAAAGTTACATATCTGAATTTACGAAAAAACTGGTTTCGCTTGATAAATGGAGAAACTAATTTTATATTATGGGATTAAATGTACTTTTAATAAATAAATTTTTTTATAAAAAAGGCGGATCGGAAACCGCACTTTTTGATAGTGCAGAGTTGTTAAAGAAAAAAGGTAATAAAACAGCTTTTTTTTCGATGAAACATCCAGATAATTTTGCAAGTGAATATAGTAAATATTTTGTAGATAATATTGATTTTTTTATAACACAATCTATCTGGTCAAAGATAAAAATTGTAAATAAAATATTATTTTCCTTTGAAGCTAAAACAAAATTAAAGAAATTATTAAAAACAGAAAAAATAGATATTGCCCATTTACATAACATTGCTCATCAAATTTCTCCTTCAATACTGCATGTTTTAAAAAAAAATAATATCCCTGTAGTAATGACTCTTCACGATTATAAACTCGTATGCGGAAGCTATTCTATGCTGAGTCAGGGAGAAATATGCGAAAACTGCAAAGGAGGCAGATATTATCAAATATTGAATAAAAAGTGTAAAGGCAGTTTTGTAAATAATTCTATAATTATTCTTGAAATGTATCTTCATCATAGACTTCTCAATATATATAATAATGTTGATTTATTTGTATCTCCGAGTATATTTCTTATAGACAAAATTAAAGAAATGGGGTTTAAAGGAAAATTTGTTTATCTGCCTAATTTTATTGAACCTTCTAAATATTCCCCAAATTATAGCTGGGAACAAGAGCGTATTATTTATTTTGGAAGATTATCAAAAGAAAAAGGGATTGATACTTTAATTAGTGCTGTAAAAAATATTGAAGTTTATCTTGATATAATTGGGGATGGCCCTGAGAAAACTAATCTTGAGGAAAAAGTAAAATTGCAGAATATTGAAAATGTAAGATTTTTAGGATATAAAAAAGGGAAAGAACTTCAGGATGAAATAAGAAATTCAATGTTTGTTGTCATTCCATCACAATGGTATGAAAATAATCCATATTCGATTATTGAGGCATTTGCGCTTGGAAAACCAGTGATTG
>JACRDZ010000236.1 GCA_016212735.1 Candidatus Firestoneibacteriota bacterium
CCATGTAATTTATAATAATGTAATTGGAGCGACTACGGATACTTTAAAACGGTCACTACCGTTTATCCCTTCAAACAATAATTCAATTTTTATTTCAAAATCAGGAAGTGATTCAGGTATAATTATCTCACAAATTCAAACGATGACATCTGCGACCGGTGTTAATGGAATACTCGCGTCGAATGGCGGTGAGGCAGCAGGTAAAGAACCCTGGAGAATGTTTGATGATACCAATGCGTCTTGGTATGAAGGTGGAGTTACAACTTATGACGCAAATTATATAATCTATCAATTCATGGAAAAAAAAATATTTAGTTATTTTACGGTTAAATCACCGGGTACTGTTTTACCTCAAAATTCAATGCCGTATTCATATAAAATATATGGATCAAACGACGGCAGTGTTTATGCTTTAATTCAGTCAATTTCGGATAGTTCCAGTACCTGGGCAGCAAATGAATTAAGGGCATATTATTTAAATGATAAAGTAAAATATATTTATTATAAAATTGTAATCAATTCACCGTCAGGAAGCGTTAAACCCTGCATAGGTGAATTGAAGTTATATGGTGAACAATCTGCAATCGGAACAATCGAAGCTCCCTGTTTAACAATTAAAGAAGGAGTTTATAGATGTAACCTGGAACAGAAAGATTATGTTGTCATAAATGATAACGGTCTTTATGAAGAAAATCCAATCACTGTTTCAAGCACAGACTATTGTAAAGGTATAATTGCAAATATTGGGTATTCCCCTGTTTTTTCATTAACTAAAAATCTTGATGATTTTAAATTCATATCAAATCTGGCTACTGGAATAATTTCATTAAATCAAACATCACCGCTTGGAATAAATGAAAAGGAAATTCAATTTGCTACTTATGATGGCGTTAATGCTATTGTATCATATCAACCCCTTATGCTTGATGATGGTACAATTGGAGTGCCATATTCAAAAGGGAATGAGCTTCATTATAGAATATACAATGCGACATTAACCGTTCCAATACTTGACGTATTAGTAATTACAGGTACAGGTTCTGCAAAAGGTCAAGAAGATAATCCATTTATACTTTCTGGCGATTTTGTTATCGGAATGATGGCCAATCTTACAGTAAAATTTAACAATAAAACCGGTGCTATTGTATACTCTGGAGCAACAAGTTATAGGAACATTGTTAAAATCAATGATACTCTCTTCGGTTTAAAATTAGGTACAACAAACCCACAGTTTTTAGTCTTTGACGGATCTGGTAGTGGACTGGGAACACTAAAGAAGACTATAACATCACCTAATCCGAATATTATGTATTCAGGTTTTATAGAAGATCATATTTATGTTTATCTCTGTTCCCCGAATGCTTCTACACCGAGAGATATAGTTAAAATCAAAATTGCAGATTGGACACATGCAACTATAACTATGCCAGTAGGGCGAGCGGTTTTCAGAATTATATTGTTTAAATTTAATAATAAATATTTTACTTTAGAACCCGACTTTGGGATCACGGAAGTAGCAAATTTTACAACATTTGCAATCACGAAACAGTGGTTACCGGCAAACAATGGTTTAGGCTCATATTTCGCATATAGCAGCATTGACGTTAGTATTCCATCAACATTTTTATTAAACGAATCTAAAATGCTGGTTCTTACATCTGCATCAAATGCTTCCGGAACATATACTATTGCAGTGTTAGATTTTTTAAAATGGGATACTGCTTCATTTGTTCATTGTAAACAAGTATTAACATCAATGGTTTCACCTGAAAATCTATTCCCATTTTGGCATATAGGGAATAACAAATTTTATGAAAAAAATTCTGCATTTGTTACTTCTTCCGGAAACAGGGGTATTAGATTATTTGAATTGTTTGAAACTACTTTTATTAATACAGAAAAAGAATTGTTGCTTGATGATATCATATTTAATCCAAAAAAAGATGGGCGAATAAAAGATATAATAAAAACCATTGAAAGTATTACAATAAAGAATTGTTCCTTTAAAAATGTATATAATGAAAATGAAGGCTTAAAATTCCCTTCATATATTTTAAGAGCTTCAGCAAACAAGCAGATTGTCGTTCAAAACTGTTTTGTTGATAATGTAGATAAAGGTTTTAAAATTGTTTCTAATGCATGTTCATTTATGTATAATCTTATAACAAGGGTTAAAGGAAGCACCGCGTTAGAAGTAACCGGTGCAGGGGCTAATATAATAATCAATCATAACACTTTTCATAATAATTATGCAGGTGTTGAATTGATTGGAAATAATGGTACTGAAACGATAAAGAATAATATCTTCTATTACAATACTGTATTCGGTGTAAAAACTGCGGTAACACTACTGATTAAAAACAACTGCTGTTCAGATTATCTTTTAGGTGCAACGCTTGATTCATCATCTAATCAGTTAAATCCGCTTTTTAAAAATAATGGTTTTGTAAATCCTGAACAGATCAACCTGCATTTACAGACAAACTATGAAGGATACTCTATCAATTCGCCAGCACTGATAATTAGTGACGATGGTAAGGATGCCGGGTGCTATGATACAACCGCAGTAATCGCACCCCCTACATACACATCATGTTTTATTCCTAAGCCAAAAAAAATTGGGATTACTGTTATCCCTGTTGGTGAAGTATTCAACACAATGCAGGATGGTTCTGTTGAGAGCAGAGTTGATGCTTTCCAGCTGCAGGTTGACCTGGATTATGATTCTATGAGAACAATTTATATAGATGATTTAATCAAGATGATAACGGCAGGAGGTGAAGCTAGAATATATTTTTCACCTTACACAGATCCTTCAATGTTTGAATCAATGTATTTAAAATACAAAGATTACCCATTTATTAATGATGTATATTCATTAGCTGAATATGGATATAAGGATTTAAAACTAACATTTGTCAGAAAGTTTGACAGAGAGGAATTGAACTAATGATTAAAGTATATAAAAATGATGTTCTGATTCCTGACGTTATAGGCATCTCGGAACCTGCAACAGAAAAACTTGAATTTAGCTTCCAAAATCTTATATCAGCTACACTTAGTATTGATATAAATAATATTGATATTACAAAATACGATGATGAAATTCCGGGTTCGCTTTTTTATGGTGATTGGTATAATTCCAACCTCAAGTGTATTGATACTGATACTAATATTATGATCTGGAATGGCAGAATTAAGAATATAAAAAAAAATGACTCAAAAGCAATTCTAACTATTGAGTCAAATAATTATATAAAAGAAATTGTTGATACTACATGTGAAATTAATACAGGCAGTTTATCAAATATAACCCCATCGGAAATAATTCTGCAGATAATTAAAGATGTATGTGGAATACCCGAATCAGCAATCAATATAACATCTTTTGATATTGCGAAAGCTGTTCAAGTTGCTAATCAGGGTTTTATGATAACCAATTATGCAAAAGAAGCGAACGTTAAATGTGGTGTAGTTATTAATGAAATAAGAAGAATTACATCTTCATATTTATACACGGTTAATAACATTCTTTATTATTCACAGTTTCAATTGTACAATGGTGAACTAAATCAACTGATAGAAGAAAAACAAATTATTGCAGGTTCATATTCTTCAGAATACAATATTGAAAATATATTCAACGATTTTTCTATCGTTTACAAATCAAGTGATTCATTAGTTGCCTATGCGGTTCCTGATACAATTCCGGATTATATAACAGTATCTAAAAATAAATACGGAACAAAAAAATTTCTGGTGCCATCCGATGAGGTAAAAGAAGTTACTCCATCCGCATACAAGATACTTTTAAAAAGTCTTACATCTGCAAGATATTATGGTAACTTAGTCAGATCATCAAGCCATGCACCTAAAAAAATTGTCAGCCTGACAATAAGTGATACTGTCCAGGATATTAATCTTAATTCCATGATTGATCTAAATTATAAACATCTGCATAGAGAACCAATGCGAGTAATTGAAAGAAAAAATAATACTAAAAAAAGTCATACGATTAATTTAAAAGCAGAAATGGTTAACTTCCCC
>JACRDZ010000238.1 GCA_016212735.1 Candidatus Firestoneibacteriota bacterium
CTCTTTTTTTCTCCAAATGCATACAGGAATCCATCATCCGATCCTACAAAAACCATTGTACTATCAACTGCCGGGCATGAGAATATAACTCCACCTGTTTTAAAACTCCACAAATTTTTACCTGTATTCGCATCAAGAGCGTGAAAATAACTGTCATGAGATCCCATATATACTATATCATTACATACACTTGCAGAAGACATTATATGATCTTCTGTATTAAACCGCCATTTGACAGCACCGGAAATTCTATCAAAAGCATAAAACGTCTTATTCCATCCGCCAATAAATACTATATCTTTATAAATTGTCGGAGAGGAACAAACACGGTCATCAGTTTTATATTTCCAGACAATTTCACCTGTTTCAGTATTTAATGCATATATATTATTGTCGTAAGATCCAAAATATAAAATATCGTCACGTGCAGCAGGTGCAGAAAAAACATTGTTTCCTGTCAGAAATTTCCATACTAGCTTGCCGGTATCCGCATAAAGAGCGTATAAATATCTGTCTCCAGAACCGAAATAAACTTTATTATTGTAAATAAGCGGTGGGGTATGAATTTCGTATCCTGTTTTAAATTCCCATAATAGTTTCCCTGATAATGCATCAATAGCATAAAAATAATAATCGTTTGCTCCGATATACAAGACATTTTTCCATACAGAGGGAGACGAAAAACCACCAATAGAGCCTCTGGTTTTATATTTCCATATTAGCTTTCCTGTAAATCTGTTTAAAGCGTATACAGTGCTGTCATAGGAACCTATATATACTCTGTCTTTTACTACACTCGGGGAAGAATCAATCCATGAACCTGTTTTAAATTTAAAAATAATTCTCCCTGTATTTTTATTAAGAGCATATAAATTGTGATCTCTTGATCCGACATATATATAATCTCCGGCAACAGATGGAGATGAAATTGAGGATATCGGCCGGGAAGATGCGTCAAGTTTCCATACAAGTTCGAGTGGAGGGACAGGACCTTTTATCCCTGTAGCGCCTAGATGATCCGTCCCGTGATGAAACATCCACCAGTCATTATTACCTGAATCAGGTTTGTTTAGTAGAGCGGTTGTACATCCAGAAAATAAACCCAAACTAATTATTAATATCAAATTCCTCATAATATTATCCTTAATTACATGGTAATCTTACGCTAAAAGATGCTCCTTCTCCAACTTTACTTTCTACTAATATTTGCCCATTATGTGCATCTACAATCATTTTTGCAATATATAGTCCCAATCCTGTTCCTTTCGTTTTTTTTGTAATTTTAGATCTAGAATATTTATTAAAAATAATATCAATTTCATCAGAAGGAATTCCTATCCCTGTGTCATTTATTAATATTTCAACATATTTGGAATTGTTATCAGTAATTTGCCTGCTAATTACATCAATTTTTCCTCCTGCAGAAGTAAATTTAATAGAATTACTTATGATATTTGAAAATACTCTATCAATTTCTTTTGCATCACCTAAAATTTCAGGCAGGTCTTTTTCTATCATATAGTTTAAACTAATATTTTTATCTTTAAATTCTGATTGAAAGGTTGAGATCAGATCATCAAGTATAAGGTTTAATTTTAATGGCTGCATATCCATAGTATAATAACCTGATTCCAATTTAGAACTTATTAAAAAATCATCTGCTAGAGAAAGAATTTTAGTAGCACTTCTGTGAATAGCACTAATACTTTTATATATATCATCTTCCATTTGGTCTTTTTTATTACGAATCATAAGTGAAGAAAAACCAAGTATGGCAGTAAGCGGAGATTTAATATCATGCGTTATCATTGATATAAAATCATGTTTCTGTTTTTCAAGTTCTTTTTCTTTTGTAATATCATGCATGATCATTGCTATACCGGAAAAACCAATTGAAGATTTAATTGAAGCTATATTTATTTTAATCGTTTTATCTTCAATATTAATATGGCGTTCAACAGGACGCATTTGAGACATATTTATTAAATTTATTATATCATCAGGATTCTTATGACAATCCTGATAATTTTTGCCAATGTAATCAGAACCCTTTATATTTAATATTTTTTCAGCTTGATCATTAATAATAAATACATGATTCTCTGAATCAGCTACTATTATCCCTTCTCCCAGACTCATAAGGATATTTTCTAATTTGTTTTTTTCATCTTCAAGAGAAAAAGTCATTTCTTTAACTTTTAATTCCAATCCATCGTATGAGGATTTTAACTGTACAGCCATAGTATTAAAAGCAACTGCAAGATCTTCCAATTCGTCATGGGACTTAAGTTCCATTCTATAATTCAAATTCCCTTTGCTTAATTCTTTTGCACCTGTACATAAAGTCTGAATAGCTTTATCAAAATGACGTGCAGCTAAAAAAGCGAGAATTAAAGATAATATAAGCACCAATACAAGAATAAGAATAAAGATAAACTGACCTGAAGCATCTATAGAAAAGAGCATGTCCTGAGTTATACCTAAAATAAATAAAGGTATAATTGCTATGAACAAAAAAGTGATTATTAATTTGTCACGGATTTTAATTTTATAAGAAAATTTATCAAATACATTCATTGTCTGTTTTCAATCCTTAAGAGCCTATTTGTACCGGATTTGTCATGTTTTTTAACATACTTACAGCAGATAGAATAGCTAAATAACTGGTTTTAGGATTACCCGGAGCTGGCTCATTTTCATTCCGAATATAAAAGCTACCAAAGCTCCCTTTAGCTTGAATTTCATGAATATTAGTTTTACATTCAGGATCTGCTATAATTTTTATTTTAGTTCTCTCTCTTCCTATTCCAGCAAGGCTTAGAGTAAGAGCAACATTAATATTTTTTGGAAATGCATTTACAGCTTCTTGTGCATTACCTTCAAAAACGCAGGTTTTTTCAGTAATATTATTAATATTAATATTATTTTTTACAAGATGCGGTGCTCCAAGAAGACCTTTCGGCGGTTTGGTAGTGGTAAGTTCTACAGAATAAATCTTACTGCATGATGCTGCTTTCAAACCGTCTAAGCCTGATATTGCACCGGAAGGTATATATAATTTTACGCCATTTTTCTGTGCTAATTCATACAATTTGGGAAATCCTTCCATAAGCCCGCCAACACTCATTATCATTACGTTTTTACTGCTTGAGAGTGTTTTAAAAGCTACTTCATAAGAAATTTCAGATGATGCTGATTCAATTACAATATCAACCAGAGAAATAAGTTCAGGGATAGTTACAGATTTAAATTCCATATTTAAAAATCTGTTAAAAGTATTAAGATTTTCCTCGTTTGCTTCTGAAACAGATATAAGTTCTATATCTTTAATACTAGAAAAAATAGCTTTACCTATTTCACGTCCAATTGTCCCGCAACCAACAATACCAGCTCTGATTTTTTTCATATAAATATACCTGATATTATCCCTAATATTATATTAATTATTAATCTGTTTAAAAAGTATAATAGCATTTCTATTATTAAAAGTCATCTCAAATATTATATTCCTGTCTCCTGAAACATTTTACTTGATATTTCTAAAAATAGATATTATAATATAATAATAAATATTTTTAACTTCATTTAATAATTTATACCACACTGAAATAAGCTTCAATAAATTAATTACTATTTATAGATTTATATATTACTGAATATCAAATATATTTGCATGAAATATCCACATAAATTACGACAAAAATAAACCACATCAAGGAGGAGGAAACAATGTGGAAACATATATCTTATTTGCTAATACTATCTCTGGTTATTCTATTCAGTATATCGATTAATGCAGATAATAATATTGAAGAAAAGATTCGCAGTATTGAAGAAAAAATTGAAAATCTAGAAAAACGTCTGGAAAAAATAGAAGAATCTCAAAATATTAAATCCAAACCTGTATATGAACCTAAACCTCCTGTTGAATCCACAAACACAAAAAGCTATTTGAAAGAAAAGAAATTCGCAGAAATACCTTTTAATTTCGCAGAAAAAATATCAAAAACCGGTTATAATAATATAGGGGATAAAATTATTGCTGATAAAGTAATTTTCTCTGCTGATGCTTTCCGAATAGACAAAGTAGTAAAAAAGGATATGCTGGGCCGCAGATCATTTACAGATGAAAAATACTCTCAGGTTTTTATTTCCATAACAAATGATGCCCGCGATAAATTTCTTGACTATTCTTCCCCCAGCGGTATTTTCACAAAGATTAGACTTGAAGATAATTTCGGAAATGAATACATTCCTGTGAATTTTGGTTTTAATTCTGTTATTGAAGGGAAAATTGAAGGAATTGTTTCAGTTTCTCCAGGAGCAAAAATCTCTGATATTTTAGTTTTTGAAGCACCAAGAGAAAATGCCAGCGCTCTTTTATTAACTTTCCCTGCAGAGCAATTTAAAGGTAAAGATAAAATAAGAGTATTAATCCCTCTAAAAACTGGCTATAGATAAAATTTACTTATTTCAAGAAAGAATAATAAAGTATGGTTTTTAAAGAATTAAAAGAGGTCTTTCTTAAAAATGCTTTCCGCTTTTTTATCCTCAGTATATTATGGCCAATAGGTTTCTTCTTCTATAATGAAGTACTTCATGGACAGATAGATTCTATCACATTCGGCAGAATTATTGCATATTTCGGTCCTATGATTACCCTTCCGTTTATAGGTTATCTTTTGCAGGAACGTTATGAAAAAACTGAGGATTTGGAAAAAACAACACAAAAAATATATGAATTGTTGCTTAATGTAATTAAGAAAAAACAGCTTGGTATAAGATACGAAAACCCAAATCTTGTTAAATGCTGGGAAATAAGTAAATGTGGCAAAAAGGACTGCCCTGCATATAATTCTATTAATTTGCGCTGCTGGCAAATCGCAGGAACATATTGTTTAGATAAACCAACTGGTATAATGGCTCAAAAAATAGATGATTGCAGAAACTGTTCTGTATATAAAATCAGTACACCTGATGAACTAACTGCAATTGGTGAAAATTTTAATAATATGATGTTAATTCTGGAAAATATGTCTGCGGAACAATATAAAGATTTTATGGCTACAATAGAAGCATTAAGTAAACTAATTGAAATTAAAGATCCATATACTGGCGGTAAGCATTCTGCAACTGTACAGAGATATGCTCTTTGTATAGCCAATTTATTAAATTTGTCACCTGAACAGATAATAAATATTAAAATTGCATCAATTCTGCATGATATAGGTAAAATTGGAATAAAAGGTTCTATCCTGAATAAAAATGGGCCTCTTGATAATATGGAATACAAAGAAATAAAGAAACATCCTCTTATTGGAGAAGAAGCTATAAAGAGTATAAAAAAGTTAAATGATGTTCGTGCAATTATAAGATACCATCATGAACGTTTTGATGGTAAAATGGATGGAAAATACAGTTCATATACAGGTGAAGTTAAAGGTGAAGATATTCCTATTGAATCAAGAATAATAAGTATAGCTGATTCATATGATGCTATGACTTCTGACCGTCCATATCGCAAAGCTTTAACTAAAGTAGAAGCAGTTAATATAATAAAAAAGGAAAGAGGACAGCAGTTTGATCCAAAGATAGTTGATGTTTTTCTGAAAATTCTTGAAGAAGATAAAATAAATTCGTAATTATTAAGTTATTCTATTTCTGTTCAGAAGCAGCAGATCCCTGTTTTGCGATCCCGAATATTTTTTCTGAAGCATCTTTTACCTGACTGAATCTGCTGTAAAAATCATCTTTTTCTTTTTCTAAATCAGTAAGCATTTTTTTATTACTAAAGAAAATTCCTGTAAAACTTTTTTTCTTCATCTGATAATAACTATCAAAACTTTTTTCTGCAAGAGTATTTAATTCCGCCATTAAATCCTGAAGTTGAGATAGTTTTTTATTTAAATCTTCTTTGATTAATCCTTTTTCATGATGCATTTGTTCTTTAACAGAATTCATTACAACATTTGTACTGTCTTTTAAACCTGTAATTCTCTGTTCATATTTTTTAATTAAATCAGATTTCTGTGTCTGATAATTCTGTTCAATTGTTAGTAGTTTATTCCCGGTTTCCTCTTTAAGTTTTGCAATTTCTGTATTTAATTGTTCAACTTTTTGATTATTTGAAACTATTAATTCTTCTTTTTCTTTATATAGTTTTTGATTTATATTATTAACAGTTGAGAAATCACTTCTGATTTTTTCAAATGCATCGAATACTTTAGAAATTTCATCCATAATAGGTTTTTTTAGTTCATCAATTTTATCAATAGTTTTTTGGGAAGCTTTTTTGTCTGTAATATTTTTGTCCTGTAAAGCTTGAATTAATAAGCTTAATTTATTATCTAATGCTCTTGGAGTAATTTCAGGAGGTGCAGGGAATAATGATTTTGTTTCACTATCAAGTTTTGTGCCTATAACACTATCATAATAATCTTTATCTAACCATGGAGAAACTTTGTTTAATACTGCTGAAAGCTTATCTTTCTGCACTTCAACATTATTAAGTTTATCTCTATTATTTTGTAAATCTAAAGATAATTTTTGAGTTTCAGACTGCATTATTGCAAGATTTTCTGATAAAGCATTATTTTTTGTAATAGTATAAACAGACATGCTCAATGTTACAGCAAACAAGACACCCAAAACAATTAATAAAATTTTATTTCCCATAAGCCTTTCTCCTTAAAAGTATCTATAAGAATTTATCGGATAATTCAATTAATAGCTTTAGTTAAATAAATTCACACAATTTGACATAATATCATAACTAAGAAAAAAATACAAATAAAAATATTTTATTCGA
>JACRDZ010000241.1 GCA_016212735.1 Candidatus Firestoneibacteriota bacterium
CCAATATCAAAAAGGTTAAAAATTGAATCTGGTTATAATAAAATAGTTTCATGGGTAGACAGAGAAAAATTTATAATTTTAAAACAGGATTTTTATGGTAAAAAAGACGGAGTTTTAATAAAAAGATTAATTAATTCTCTACTTAAAGATTTTGGCGGAATTTTAAAATGGGGAAAAAGAGAAATGATAACTATTTCAACTGGACATAAGACTATAATAGAATATACAAAGCAGGAATTTAATACTGGTATAAAAGACAAGTATTTTACAATTCATTATCTTAAGAGAGGGAATAAAAAATGAAAAGAATTTTTCCTTGACATTATATGAATATGTAACTATAATATAACCATAATAGTTACAAAGGAGATGATATGGTAAATATGACACTAAGAAATATACCTGAAGACATTATTGATAAAATTAAGATATTGTCCGTTTTGGAAAGGCGAAGTATGAATAGCGAAATTTTAGTAGTTTTAGAGAAAGGATTAAAAGAAGAGACAATGATTGATGAACAATCAGAAAAGATTATAAATCCGGAGATCCAGATTAAAATTTGGGAAAATTTATGCGGGAAATGGAAGGACAAGAGGTCAACAGAAAAAATTATTGATAACATTATATCAACAAGGTCAAAAGGGAGAAAAGTAGAATTATGATTTTACTCGATACTGATGTTTGTATAGAATTACTGCGCGGGAATAAAAAAGTTATTGAGTACAGAAAAAAAACAAAAGACCTGATTGCTGTATCATTTATGACAGTAGCTGAATTATATTATAGTGCGGAGAAATCCGGAAATAGGGATAAAAACATCGGATTAATAGAAGAATTTTTATTGACTGTGAAAATTATACATTCCAATATAGCCGTTTTAAGAAAATTTGGTGAATTGAAAAATGATTTAAAAAAAACAGATAATTTAATAACAGATGCGGATTTATTAATAGCATCCAGTGCTGTTATTAAATGTGACAGGTTGATAACAGGAAATGTCAGGCATTTTAGCAGATTTGGAGGATTGAAAGTTGAAAATTGGATACATTAACCTGAAAGGTATCTTTTAAAATAAATATCGAATCTAAAATAACTTATTATGCAAAAGATAATTATAATTCTATCTCTATGTTATTTTTTTATTTTCCATATACATTCTGTGATATATGGCGAGATTGATATTAAGTGGCAGGGGACTATAGATTATTCGCATATTAATTATAATAAAAATGATAAAACGGAAACTCCTCTTGCATATGATGAGATTAATTTTTTTCCAAAAATGGATTTATCTTTAAGTGAGTTTTTACATATAGGAATGGAAGGAGATTTACGGAAAAGTTTTCAACTTGATGAAAGAACATATTCTGATTTCAGGGAATTATATTTTGAAATAGAATATAAAAATGAGTTGATTTTTAAAATAGGCAGACAGATAATAGAATGGGGACGGACTGATACTATAAAACCTACTAATGTATTTAATGTTAGAGACTGGACAGATTTACCTCTTGATATTAATATTGGAATAAACGCTTTTAAATTTACTAGATTATTAGGAATGCATGAATTAGAATTTGTTTATGCACCTTTGTTTGAAGTAGACCGTCTGCCATACTTAAGAAAGAACAGGTGGTTTATTTTTCCATTAGAAGATGAAGGGAATACATATATTTACGATATTGAAAAAAACAAAGCTCCAGGAGATATAAACCAGTTTGGTTTAAGATTTAATTATATTGGATCAGGTTTTGACCTGGCTTTAGTTGGAGCAAAGATTTATGATCGTGTTCCAACGTATTTTTCAAAACAGGTAAAAAATATTGATATAAATAAGAATGAAGTTTTATTGCAGATCATGCCATATTATAAATCAATTTATCTTATTGGTATGAATGGAGCTGCGACAGTTTCACAATATGGATTTAGAAGCGAACTTGCATATGTATTAACAGAAGATAATAAAAATAATAATATACTAATAGATGATCCCTATCTTCAGTTTGTTATTGGTGCAGATCACACATTTCTTGATATTATAAGAGACTGGGATTTATTCATGTTAATACAGTATGCTCTGGATAAAGAGCTTCCTGTTCTGGGAGAAGAAAATCAGGAAACAGAGAGCGGAAAATTTAAACATTTTTATCGTCAAGCAGGTCTTATTAATTCAGAATTCAAATTCTCAGAATTTAAAAAAATAGCAATTAAAGGATTTAGAAATTTAGAAAAAGATGATTATATTATTAAAGCGGAATATATTTATAAACCTGTAGATGTACTTGAAATATCAATAAGTGCTGAATATCCTGGAGGAAGAAAAGATGGATTTTTTGGGTACTTTGACAGGAATGATAGAATTATAGCTGGAATAAAATACTATTACTAAAGTTTTTTGTTAAAAAACCGAATATTTCAGAAAAGAGAATGATTAGGAGGAATCTCATGATAGATGAATTTGAGGAATTAGAGGTAAAATGTTTTTTATGCAAGAAAATTGTTGAAAAGATTAAGAAAGATAAACCTGTTACTGAAGAGGAACAATATCACCTGTCTGTAGATCTGCCTGCTATTAAAGTATTACGTCAGAATATTAATATGTAAAATAACAGAGAGGGTATCCAGAGATATCCTCTCTGTTAGTGGTTTTTGTGGTTGTTATTGTTCTACTGAGACAACATTAGTAGCTTGTTGTCCTTTATCGCTATCAATAATATCAAATTTTACTTGCTGTCCTTCTTTTAATGTTCTAAATCCCTTCCCGCTAATTGCAGAAAAATGAACAAACACGTCTCCACCTGAATCTTGTTCAATGAAGCCAAAACCTTTACGTTCATTGAACCATTTAACTTTACCTAACGGCATTTCTAAACCCTCCTTCCTAAATAAACAAAACTAAATAGGTAAGCCCAATGCTTACAATACCAGAACATTATAGCATAATATATATATTTGTCAATTTAAATTTCTCAAGAAATAATGATATTGAATTTATATGGATGATATGTTAAAATAAAAATTTGTGGATTTTGTCAGCATAGTATAATTGGGGGAACAAATGTTAGAAACTAATGATTTAATAGAGCAGAGAATTCAGAAATTAGATAAATTGAGAAAAGAAAATGTCAATCCATATAAAAATAAATATATTATTACTCATAAAGCAATAGAAATAATAAATAAATTTTCTCAAGTTAAAACAGGAGAAGAAGATAAAACAGAGATTTCAACAGCTGGAAGAATAATGGCATTACGTAAACATGGAAAAAGTTGTTTTGCTCATATTGAAGATGCTACAGGTAAAATTCAGATTTATATTAAACAGAATAAATTAGGTAAAGAGAGTTTTGATTTATTTGATAATACAGTAGATATAGGTGATTTTATTGGTGTTACAGGTTGTGTTTTTCGTACAGGGACAGGTGAACTTACATTATTTGTAAATACATTTACTCTATTAACAAAGTCATTACATCCATTACCTGAAAAATGGCATGGATTAAAAGATAAAGAAACAAGATATCGACAGCGTTATGCAGATTTAATAGTGAATTCCGAAGTAAAAGAAGTGTTTTTAATGCGCAGTAAGATAATAACTTTAATGAGGAAGTTCTTTGATGACAGGAATTTTCTGGAAGTTGAAACTCCTATGATGCAGCAAATCCCTGGAGGAGCTACAGCACGTCCGTTTGCAACTCATCATAATGCGCTGGATATTGATCTTTATTTACGTATTGCTCCTGAGCTGTATCTTAAAAGGCTTGTTGTTGGTGGTCTGGAGTAAGTGTATGAAATTAACCGCAATTTTCGCAATGAAGGTCTATCACAGAGACATAATCCGGAATTTACCATGATGGAATTATACCAGGCTTATGCGAATTATGAAGATTTAATGATTTTAACAGAAGACGTTCTATGTTATATAGCACAGAATACTTTAGGAAAATTGATATTTGATTATCAGGGAAATAGTATTGATCTAACTCCTCCATGGCAGAGGCTCAGTATGGAAGAAGCTATTAGAAAATATACAGGAGAGGATCCATTAAGCCCTGGTCTCCTGGAAAAAGTTAAAGATAAACTTGGAGCAGAAACACGGTCTGCTTACGTTAAAAAGATAGTATTTGAAGAATTAGTAGAAAGTAAACTGATTCAACCTACTTTTATAATTGATTACCCTGTAGAACTTTGTCCATTAACTAAAACAAAGGAAGATAACCCTCTTATAGCAGAACGGTTTGAGCTTTATATTAGTTCCTTTGAAATAGCGAATGCTTATTCAGAGTTAAATGATCCTATGGAACAGAAAAACAGGTTTCTGAAACAGGTAGAAGAACGTAATGCTGGTGATACTGAAGCACACATGATGGATGAAGATTTTATCCGAGCCCTGGAATATGGAATGCCTCCAACAGCTGGGCTTGGTATAGGTGTTGATAGACTGGTAATGCTTTTAACTAATTCAAGCTCAATCAGAGACGTAATATTTTTTCCACATATGCGTCCAGAAAAGTAAATCATAAGGAACTCCAGATGCTTTCTTTTGAATTATTTGTAGGTTTTCGTTATCTTAGAGCCAAACAAAAACGGGCTTTTATCTCCTTAATTACTTTTATTTCTATTGGTGGTGTCAGTCTTGGTGTTATGGTACTTATAACTGTACTTGCAGTCATGAATGGTTTTGAAAAAGATATGCGTAATAAAATTCTTGGTACTATGGCACATATAACTATATTTAAACAGAGAGAAGAAAATTTTAATGAATATCCTGAAGTAATATCGCGAATATCAAAAACTTCTCATGTAGTAGCTTTAACTCCATTTGTTCTTGCTCAGGCAATGCTGCAATCTTCAAGCGGATCTATGGAAGGAGTAGTAGTCCGTGGTATTGATGCTGTTCAGGAAAGCGCTGTAACGCAGATTAAAAAAAATCTTATTGAAGGCAATCTCAATCTTGAAGATAATGGAATTTTAATCGGGATAGAACTTGCATATAAATTAGGATTAAAGCTTGGAGACAAGATATTGATAATATCAAAAGTTGTACAAACTCCAATGGGACTTATGCCTCGTTCTACAGAATTTAAAGTAGTAGGTATTTTTCAGACAGGTATGTATGAATATGATACAGCTCTATCCTATATTTCTTTAAAAATGGCACAAAAATTATATGGCATGGGAAATAGCATTACAGGGATTGAAGTTAAACTTGATGATATTTTTAAAGCTGAAAAAATATCAACTTTATTGCAGAATGAATTACGTTATCCTTACTGGGTTAGAAGCTGGGTGGATATGAACAGAAATCTTTTTTCAGCACTTAAACTGGAGAAGATTACGCTTTCTATAATTCTTACATTTATTGTACTTGTTTCTGCTTTTAATATTGTTAGTACTCTTATTATGGTTGTGATGGAAAAAACATGTGATATAGGTATATTAAAAGCTATTGGAGCTACACAGAAAAGTATTGCTAATATATTTCTTCTTGAAGGATTTATTATCGGAGTCATAGGAACTGCAATTGGAACAATCGGAGGAGTGCTGCTTTCCTGGGCTCTGGATAAATATCAGTTTATTAAACTTCCTGGTGATGTATATTACATAGATACCTTACCTGTAGAAATGCGATTCCTGGATATTTTATTAATAGGCATAGCAGCTATTACAATAAGTTCTCTTGCTGCACTATATCCGGCATGGCAGGCATCACGTTTGGATCCGGTTGAAGCTTTAAGGTATGAGTAAAAAATTAAAAG
>JACRDZ010000242.1 GCA_016212735.1 Candidatus Firestoneibacteriota bacterium
AAAGATGCACTTTTATCCTTTCAGGATAGAAAATTCAGAGGGAACTTTATAGTAGATATAGATGGTAATTATATTTTATTAATAAATCATTGTGATTTAGAAAAATATCTATATGGAGTAATTAGAAATGAAGTTTCCCCCGATTGGCCAAATGAAGCAATAAAAGCTCAAATTATAGCAGCACGAACTTATGCTTTGTTTAAAAAAAATTATAATAAAAACAACAAATATTATTTAGAAGCAACAACACATTTTCAAATCTATAGAGGATATGAAAAAGAAGATTCAACAATAAATAATCTTATTGATTCAACCAGAGGAATAATATTAATTTACAATAATAAACCTATTGAAGCTATATATCATAGCTCGTGCGGAGGTTTTACAGAAAATGCACAGGATGTTTGGGGAAAAGAACTAGAATATTTAAAAGGAGTTTACACGGATTATTGCCGAAGTTCAAAAGCATTTAACTGGAATAAATTTATATCTTATGAAAAAATATCACGGATGCTAAGTAATAAAATAAAAATGTCTTCTTCTGTTAATTATGTAAAAATTGGGAAAACGTCAAATTCCAGACGTGTTCTAACTCTTATTTTTTCCACTTCAAATGGCAAAACATATGAAATTCCTGGTAAAGATTTTCGTTTGTGGTTCGGGAATAAAGATATCCCCAGCACATTATTTACCATACGAAATGAAAAAACAGGAATATTTCTTGAAGGAAGAGGTTTTGGACACGGAGTCGGATTATGCCAGATGTGTGCAAAAGAAATGGCAAAGCGGGGAAGCAAATATTCCGAAATACTTCATTACTTCTATAGGAATATAAGTTTAAATATATATTAATTGGATTATATATACAGATATTATTCCAATAATACAATATAAAACGGCTGCTGCAATAAAATCAAGTGTAAAACCATAAGACATAGATAAAATTACTGCTAAAATAGACCCGCTGACTGATGCAAGTCCATTTATTCCCCAAAAGAAAGGGATATCACTTTCTTTTTTCATATTTTTGATTAATTTCAAACCGATTGGCAATGGCATCCCCATAAAGAAACACACAGGAAAAAGAAATATTCCAACAAGAACAATTTTCCATAAAATTCCCAAACCCGCTGTTGTTTTAATAAATAATGATATACTAAAACACGATAATAAAATAGATATAACCAATACAATAGAAATATGAATGAGTTTCTTTCTATTATTATTTATGAAATGAGTTGTGAAAGATCCTAATCCTGAGCTTAAAAGTATAAAACTTAGTATTATTACCAAATTGAGTTCAGGATATCCAAGATAAAAAGAGAAACGTTTTAAAAGAGCAATTTCAACCAGCATAAAAGCAATTCCTATACACAAAAAATATAAAGAAAATAAAACATTAATATTTATATATATATATTTTAATTCTCTATTTTTATTATTATTAAAAATAAATATTCCTGTTATTATTAATATAATAGAAATAAGTATTAATAAAAAAATAGAAAGTTTTTTTCTGTAATTTACTATTACTTCCATAAAATATGGGCTGTCATCTGTAGCTCCCGATATATTGTAAGGTGATTTTTTTATATAATCTTGAAGACTAATATTCCCTTTTGCTATATTATCAAAATCAGTACCTGTAGGTGAATTTGGGAAAATAACGGGTTCAAGCCCCATATCTTCCGCACGCGCAATTAATCTGCCTTGAATGTTATATCCAATAGATTTTTTCCCTGCCATCAATATATAAGAATATGCGGACCATTCTGAACCGGTTTTAAGTACCAGAATATGATTTACTGCTTTATTTACAGGAATACCTAAAGTCTCAAGATATTGCAAAGAAGATATAACAAATTTAGTCATAATTTGCTCATAATCAACAAGAAAAACAAGCATTCCATCATCTTTAAGATGATTAAAATATTCTGTAATTGCTTCCTGAGTAAATAAATAGTTTTCAAATTGACTAATACTCTGAATATCAGAAAATGCATGAGTTGTAGCTAAACTTAATACAATTCGATCATAAAGAGTTGTATCCTGCATAATAAAATTTCTACCATCGACCACCTTTAAATTTATACGCGGATCGTAATAAATCCCGCCATTGTATTCTCTTTCGTCTTTTGTCATATCAACAACAGTTTTATTTATTTCCACAGCTGTTACTTTTTCTGCACCGTATAAAAGAGCCATTCTAACATCCCTGCCCCCGCCTGAACCAAGTATAAGTACATTTGGACATGGACCTATACGATAAGGGAACCCGGTGATATCCCATGCGAAATCTTTTCTTGCAGAACTTTCATCTTTATATCTCATCATTATTGCTTGTGTACCGCCATTGATAAAAATTGCCCTTCTTTTATCTTTACGATCTATTTTCGTCAGGTCGCATCTTGAATAAATATCCCATCTGGTCTTCATTATTTCAGCTTGGAATCTGGGATAGTTTATTGCATAACCAAGAGGTGTATCAGCATGTTTAAGTTCTTTATACCCAAGATTTAAAATATTAAAATTTAAATTTGCAAATAAAAATATAGATATTAATAAAAAAATACCATAACCAATTATTTTATCTGTTTTTTTATGATAAATTATAAAAAAAGGGACAATATTAATAATAGAAGCTGTAATTACTGCATTCATTATTCCAAGATAATACACAAAGACCAGAGATAACAGACATCCTGCAACTCCGCCAAGCAAATCAGCAAGATAAAGGAGACTGCTTTTTTCAGCAAAATTTGTATAAAAAGAAGTAATAATAATACCACCGAGAAAAAACGGAATTGTAGTAACAGCTATGCATCCTGGTAGGGTAAGAACATAATAAAATTCTATTAATAATATTAATGAGATTGAAAAAGATAATGAAAAAGCAGCAAAAATCCATGAATGAGGTATTTTATTTTCAGGTCTTTTTTTCAAATACCATTCATAAAAAATCCCGCCTGTCCCAAGTCCTAAAATAGCAATAGAAATTATTAAAAACAGTATTTTATAAATAAATAGAACTGCAAATATTCTTACAAGAAGTATTTCATAAATAAAAATCGATAATACAATAAATCCCAGAGCAATATAATTTAACCATGGTTTACTTCCCAACTATACCTCCATAATATTATTACATTTTCCTTCTATAATATGTCTGATTCATTTTTATAAAATCACCGTCACCTAAAGTCAGCGCAAACTCATAATTTGACCCGTTATCGTAAAAAAGATATAAAGTATCTCCTACAACTTTATATTTTCCATTATTGTCCAAAGTATCACTTCCAGAATCATAAGCTTCCCATACATATTCTAATGGCATTTTTGAAATGCTGTAATTAAAATTCTGTCTATTTTGATTAAAACGTCCATTAGTATAAAAACTTATTATTTTCTCTATACTGCCTTTTTCTGAATCTGAATATTGCCATGTGCCTATCAGGTTAGACATGGCTTCTTTATCTGTCTCTATACTATGTGTAATTTTAAAGGATTTTATTACCAGCATGTATGAATTTCTAAAAACTTCATAATTATCTTTATTTGCAGCGAGAAATACATAAAGTGCATAATTTTCCTGGTCGTTTGAAATAATTGTTAATTCACCTAATGCAGGCAGATTTGAATATGCAAATCCTTTAAACTTGCAATTAAGTGCATTTTTACCAACAATAGTAATTTTTTCTAATGAAGAAATTTCCAGAAGTCCAGGAAAGCATTCTTTAATAATCTGTTTTCTTTTTTCTATAATTTGTTCACGAGTATCCTGATGAGTTAATGTTAAATAAACCATAATTGTAGCTTCACCCAGAGGATCCTTAACATAAATATATTTTTTGTAAAATTCATCTTCCTTTTCGATTATCCAATCACGTGGATATTTAAAAGCAAACAATCCTTTTTTTTCATGAAAGATTTTAATATTACTATCTGGATATTCCCCTGCTTCGTCTAATAATGATTTCTTATATCCACTGTCAGGTGTGGTTCGTATTTCCGGTGTATCCTTTTTTTCTGCGGTTTCTTTTTTGTAAAGGGATGGGAATAGTTTTTTATCAAATATATCCTGATTTATTTCCGATACATTTTCTTTTGCTTTTTCTTGCAGATCTGCAACTTTAAATGAAGGAGAATCCTTATCTATTATCTGGTATAATACTTCAGTGCTTACTTTTTGATTTGTGTATCCATCATATGCATAGATAATAATTTTATAATTTCCAGGTAATCCGGCTTTAAATTTAAAAACACCTGTCAAAAAAGCAGATTCATTTGAAGCGATATTTTTCTGTAAATTATATAATTTTTTTAAAGGATGCAGAATATTACCTGACACACTCTTTACTTCTATTCCATATTTCATCCATATGTTATTATTTTGTAATTTAAGCCCTGTTACATTAAAATACATTTTTATTTCTTCTCCAAGTAAATATATTGCTGGTCTTTCCAT
>JACRDZ010000243.1 GCA_016212735.1 Candidatus Firestoneibacteriota bacterium
GAGCATTGAGAATTGAGAATTAAGGTTTAAATCCTTTGAAAACATTAGACGTTATTAATATAAATTGAATTATAATGCTCAATTGTCAATGCTCAATGCTCAATTGTCAATGAAATATTTGCAAATTTCAAGCTTACTCCCACAAGCATTTTCAGACTTGTGGGTAATAGTTAGGCACAGAGGGGGAGAACATAAACTCTTCTAACTCATTAATATTTAAGGGTTTCTCTGTGTGGTTAAAAATTACTGGTTATTTTCTGTCCCTTGTGATGAGGTTTACAAATGCAGGGATGCACCCCATGGCAACTGAAAGCTTGCGACCTTTTATTTCCCTATCGATTTCAATAATTCGGCTGCTTCTTCAGATTCAGGGAAAACTGATGCAATTGCAAATGCAGCTTTTAGTTGTTTTTTTGCATCTTCATTTTTGCCCATTTTAACGTAAGTCATACCAAGATGATACTTTAAAGTTGGATGTTTAGGAAGCTGTTCAACTGCTATTTTAAAATTATTCAACGCTTCTTTATATTTACCTTCTTTATAATAAACCATACCTAACGTATCAATAATTGCTGCTTGTTTTGGTGAAATTTTATTTGCTTTTATTGCATATTCTAATGCTTTATCAAGGTTATGACCGCTTTTTATGTAAATATATGCAAGATTATTATATGGGATTGGTGATAAATTTTCAGTTTTTTCTGATAAATTTATTGTTTCTTCATATTCTTTTATAGCTTTATCTGTCTCTTTTTTCATTTCATAAATAACTGCTAAATCCAGATGCAATTGAGGATATTTGGAATTAACCACAATTCCTTTCTTCAAATAGGAGATAGCATTGTCAATATCTTTTTTTGTCATATAAAGCCTGGAAATACTTCCATAAGCTGGGAGATATTTATTATTAATTTTTATAACTTCTTCAATATTTTTAATAGCTTTATCATATTTACCCTGAGCTTCATATATTGTTGCCAGATTCATTCGTGCAGAAATAGCATTTGGGTTGCTTTTAACAGCGCTTTCAAGACTGGAAGCTGCCTGCTCAAAATCTTTTTTGCTTAAAGATGCAAGACTTATTATTGTATGAGCAGTAAGATTTTTTGGATCAACAAGAAGAGCTTTTTTGGCTGTTTTTATGGATTCATCAGACAATCCTTTTCTTAGATATAAAGAAGAAAGAGTAAGTATTGAATATATAGATTTAGGATCTTTTTCTATCTTATTTTTAAATTCGTCTATTACAAAATCTATTTTCCCTTTTTTAATATAAGCTGTTAAAAGAAGATTCTGTGCCTTAATATTATTAGGTTCTTTCTCCAGTAATTTATTCCCTTCAAGCAGCGCTTTATCATACATATCTTTTTGCAGATATAACATTCCCAGACTATATCGTGCTCCAGAGTGATTCGGATCGATTTTCATTGCTTCTCTATACTCATTCATAGCCTGCTCTTCCTGCCCTGCTCCCTGAAGAGCTATACCAAGAAGATAATGAGCTTCAGCAGTTGGAGCAATCTCAACCATTTTCCAGATATATTCACTTGCTTCCTTAAATTTATTTTTTGAAATTAATGCTATTGCTATGACATTATAAACTTCCGGGTAATTTGGATAATTTCTCAAAACAGCTTTACCATGAAAAATAGCCTGATCATATTTCCCTGTCATATTATAAATTTTTGCCAGATTTATATTTGCAGGTAAAAAATTAGGGTCATAACTTAATGCTTTCTTGAATTCATCTATAGCTTTATCCGGGTCTTTTTTTGATATAAAAATTTCACCTAAAACAGTATGTACAAGCGGATTATCTTTAGATATCTCTTTTGCTATATTAATCTCTTTTTCTGCTTTATTTATTTCCCCAGACTGAATATATATTTCGGCTAACATTACATAAGAACTAATAAATTTTGGATCAATAGTTTTAGCTTCTTCAAGATATTTTATGGTTTCCGGTATTTCCCCCTTTGATTTTGAAATGGTAGCTAAAAGAATATAAATTGATGTATTTTTAGGTTCGATTTTGAGTATTTCCTGGCAGATTTTAGTACTTTTATCAAATTCTTTTTGAGATAACACAATTTGCGCAATAGCAAGATTTGCATCTATTTTTTTAGGATTTGTTTTATTAGCTTTTTCTAATTTTTCTATTGCTGTTTTGTTATCTCCAACTGCTTGATAAGCAAGCCCGAGATTATAATATGCTTCGTAATATTCCGGATCAAGTTCAATAGCTTTATTAAAATATTCTATTGATTCAGCATTTTTGCCATATTTACGATAAAGCAATCCCTGATCCAGAGCATTCTGTTTGTCAGACCTTATGCCGCAGCCTGAAATAAGCAGAAAAACAATTAAAAACATTATAATAAATCTAATATTTTTATTTATCATAATTTTTCTCCTGGAAATGGTAATGTCAAAAACTAACCACAGAGTTCACAGAGGTTTTTATAAATTTAAAAATAAACTCTGTGACCTCTGTGGTTCATATTTTTCCCCTCTTTTTCATGTTACTTTTAACAGTACCTCCACGCTGACTCCTTATAGATTTTAAATATATCAAATTTGATTTAATAAGTAAAGAGTTTTTTTGTTGATATAAATATTTTTAAATGATATAATTTTTAACTAATAAATCTAAGTATAGGAAATTGAATATGCCCAATAAATTGGGCAACTACAAAAATAATGCATTGTAGTTGCCTGATTTATCAGGCTTAATTTAATAGGGGAATTTTATGAAACATCAAAACAAGTTGATTTTTATCATTTACTATATTTTATTATATTCTATATTATTTGTCACTATTATTTTATCAATAAGTTGTGCTGAAAAAAAAGAAAAAAAAGTTGTAGAAACAGACACAACAGCTCCATCTGCGCCTGATAATTTAACTGCTTATGCAACAACGGATGTAATTAATTTATACTGGGATAAAAATCAGGAAACTGATATTGAAAAATACAGGGTATATAGAAGTAATTCAACTATACCTACACTTCCTGCTAAAAAAACATCTCAATTATATAATACGAATTTTAGCAATAACGGTTATGTTGAAGAAACAGGGACATCTTATGCTGATACAGATATTTCATTCGGGGTTACTTATTATTATCGTGTCAGCGCTTTAGATAAAAGCAGTAATGAAAGCAATAAATCCAATCAGGTACAGGTTACATACGGAGATCATACCCCACCGGCAAAACCTGCTCTTCTTACAGCTCTGCCTGGAACTCGTCAGGGAGAGGTTTCTTTAGCCTGGGCCCTAAATACTGAACCCGACCTCTTGAGTTACAATATTTATATTTCTGATTCAGGTGGTATTACATATAATTTCCTCGCATCAAGTAAATCAAATTCCTATACAGTTAAAGATTTATCTCCTGATACAGAATATTATTTTTATATTACTGCTTTAGATACTTCTAAAAATGAAAGTTTATCCAGCAATCTTGTAGTAAGTAAACCCTATGGTGATATAACGCCCCCTCTTAAACCTGCTCTTCTTACAGCTCTGCCTGGAACTCGTCAGGGAGAGGTTTCTTTAGCCTGGACTCTAAATATTGAATCTGATTTGATGAGTTATAATATCTATAAATCAGATTCCAGCGGAGGTATACGTACATATCTCGGAACAAGTACAACTAATTCATATACTGTTAAATGATTGATTTTAGACGTTGACTACTATTTTTATATTACAGCTGTAGATAAATCAAATAATGAAAGTGAACCAAGCAATCTTGCAGTAAGTAAACCCTATGGAGATATAACTCCGCCTCTCAAACCGACCGGACTTCTTGCTTCACCAGGAAGCAAGAAAGGAGAAATAGATTTAAGCTGGACTGCCAATACTGAGGAGGATTTTTTAAGTTATGGTATTTATTTCGCTATTCAGGGTGGAACTGATTTTGTTTTTATTGAAAGCAGTTTATTAAATTCTTATATAGCCAGGGATTTAAAACCTGGATATGGTTATTATTTCAGGATTACAGCTGTAGATAAATCAAATAATGAAAGTGAATATAGTGATACTGTTTTTTCTCTTGCAAAAGGAGACAAGGTTGCTCCTCTCGCCCCTGCAGGTCTTACAGCTTCTGCTGGCGGAAGTAAAGGAAAAATAAATCTAAGCTGGAAAGCGAACACAGAATCAGATTTAGAAAAATATAGGATTTATCAATCTGCAAATGGAAGTGTTTATGGTGAAATAGATAATGTAAAAGGAACACCTCCTGATACTACATATATTGTTTCAGGATTAACCACAGGCACTTATTATTTTTATAAAATTTCTGCGATAGATGATTCCGGCAATGAAAGTGAACGAAGTAATCGTACAGGAGCTGATGCACCGTAAATATGAACTGTAAAATGGATACTGTAAAATGTAAAATTTAAAATGAAGGAGCAAAGATGAACGGTGTTGCTTCCTGATTTTAAATTTTACATTATTCATTTTACAGTTTACAGTTATTTTTATTGGCTAAATTTAAGTATAGGAATTTCAAAGTTCATAATTTAGCTCGATGAATCGAGCAACTACATTAAGTTTTTGTAGTTGCCTGATTTATCAGGCTTAATTTAATATTAATTCGATATGTTTAACTTAACACCTATGAATAAAATAAAAATTTTAATATTAATATTATTTCTAACAATAATAAATAGTTTAACGTATGCAAATCCAATTGTTACACCTTATTATCATTTTTCTCCTGCAGGTCAATTACAGACAGGATTAAAAGAAATTTATACTCACGAAAAAGATTCTGAAACAGAAGATATAATGTGGTCCAGTGATACTAAACTTGAATTAAATTCGAGCATTTTTAAAGATTTTGAATTAGAAATAAGTTTCCCTTATACTTCAAAAAACTCAACCAGAGTGCTTGATAAGCAGCAAGGTTTAAATGACAGTAAAATTTATTTTAGATATCATATTTATTCTAATCAGAACTATATTCTAAGCGATCGTGACTTAGATGTAGCTTTACAATTTGGTGGGAAAATATATACAGGTGAAAAGAAAAAAGGACTGATTGACAGAGAAAATGAGATTCTTACTTCTCTTTTAGGCACATATGAATTAGGTAAATATCTGGATGGAGAGTGTTTTTTATATTTTCACATGGGATTATGGTTGCCGTTATTGGAAGATTACACTTATGACAATGTATTTCAGTATGATTTTGCACTGGAATATAAAGCAAACGACAAAATGTCTTTTTTATTGGAAGGTAATGGTTTTAAAAATCCAGATAATAATAGGGGATATATTGCTCCTGGTTTTCAATTCCACCCTGATAAAAATCTGGAGCTAAATTTATCCATTGGCGGAAATCTGCCGATTTTAGGTGAGTCAATAAATACAAGAACAATAGTAGGAGTTAATTATATTTTTTAAGGGAACGTATGAAAAACAGATTTATTTCTTACTTATTAATAATCAGTTTAACATTTTCTCTTCTTCCAGCAGCAACTTATGCAACAAATGAAGAAAAGAATCCTGGAGAAAAAATTATTGGACAGGAATACAAACTACAACCTGATGATGTTATAAGAATCTCTGTATGGGGTTATCCTGAACTGGAAAAAGCTGTTCAAATATTGCCTGAAGGAATTATTTCTTTCCCCCCAATTGAAGAAAAAATTAATGTATCAGGATTATCTGTCCCTCAACTAGAAAATTTATTACTTACAAGATTATTAAAATATTTAAAAGATGTAAAAAACGTTCAGGTTATTGTTCAGGAATATCGCGGAGCGAGAATATTTATTATGGGACAGGTTCTTTCACCAGGGCAGTATTCTTTTTCAATCATGCCGGATGTTTTAGGCTTAATGACAAGGGCTGGCGGTGCTGCTGTCGGAGCTTCGCTGCGCGCTATTAGAATAATCCGCGGAGATAAAGAAAAACCTGAAGTAATCCTTGTTGATTTTGAAAAATTTTTACAAACAGGAGATGTCTCTTTACTCCCTAAATTGAAAGCTGGAGATACAGTTTATGTCCCCCGTCTGGGAGAAGAGGGGAAATTAATTGAAGAAATAAAAAGAGAAGAAATAAACTATAAAACAATCAGTATTATTGGTGAAGTAAGAGCAACAGGAATATTTCCTCTGGAAACACCTATTGAATTAATGGATGCTATTTCACGTGCAGGCGGACCAACTCCATATGCTCTTCTGAACAAAATAAAAATAATATCTCATGAAAATGGTTTACCGGTAATTAAAATTGTTGATTTAAACAGTTATATGACAAATGGAAATTTAGCAGGGAATCCTCTTGTTAAAGCAGGTGATACTATTATAATCCCGAAATATTTTTATGAAGGTTTAATTCGCTCAGAAGTTGAACCTGAAGGAAACGTAGTTTATGTGCTTGGAGAAATTTATAAACCAGGAACATATCAATTAGGTACAGATAGAAATATATGGAACATTATTCAGCTTTCAGGCGGAACAACAAATGATGCGTATCTCAATAAAATAAAAGTTATTAAAGGCGTTGGAAATAAAGACTACCCGAAAACATTAAAATTGGATTTAACTGAAAATATTAATAGAAGCGATTTTACAACTCTTCCTGCGCTTGAGTCTGGTGATACAGTTATTGTTCCAAAAAAATCATATTTCTGGAGAGAAACAGTTAAATTTTTCTCAGAAGTTGCTATTATAGTAGGTGTAGTAAATTTATTTAATAAGTAAGCTGTTTACTTGTTATGTATTATTTGAAGATTATATTTTTTAATTTTATTTTTCAAAGAATTTAACGATATCCCCAATATTCTAGATGAACTTGTTTTATTCCAGCGAGTCTTAAGAAGAACTTCTTTTATAACTTCTTTCTCAATTTCTTCCATAAGACCGTATGTATGTTTGGTTATATTTTTCATTTTATCATCAATAATCTGACTAAAAGTACTTAAATTTGATGACTCCAAATTAGAAACTTTACTAACTTCTTCTTTTTGATGAGGACTATTATCATGTTTAGTAAGATAAAGAAGATGCTCTGGGAGTATTATATTTGAAGTAGTAGTTGAGATTACAACTTCAATAAAATTTTTCAATTCTCTTATGTTTCCATCCCAGTGCAGTCCTTTTAACATGCTTAAAGCTTCAGGAGATATTCCTTTAATATTTTTATTACATTTTTTATTATAATATTTAATAAACATCTTAATTAAAAATGGAATATCTTCCGGTCTTTCTCGAAGCGCAGGGAGATGTACACGGGCAACATTAAGACGGTAGTAAAGATCTTTTCTGAATCTCTCATCCAGAATTTCTTTTACCAGATCCTTATTTGTTGAAGAAATTATTCTTACATCAACTTTAATCTCTTTCTCTCCTCCAACTCTTCGGAAGACTCCGCTTTCTATAGTTCTCAAGATTTTAGACTGTAATGAAACAGGCATATCTCCAACTTCATCCAGAAGTAACGACCCGCCATTAGCAAGCTCAAAAGCACCTTTTCTCTGATATGAAGCATCAGTAAAAGAACCTTTTTCATGTCCAAAAAATTCGCTTTCCAATAATCCAGCAGGAATACTGGAGCAATTCACAGTGATAAAAGGACTTTTTCCTCTGTGACTGTTATGGTGTATTGCTTGAGCTACCAGTTCTTTCCCTGTGCCAGTTTCTCCAGTAATAAGAACATTTATTTTTTTTCTTGAAAGAGCTTTTATCAGGGAATGAACTTCTTTTATCCTTGCACTGACACCAATTAAATCACCTAATTCAAAATCAAAATCATCAATATGAATATCCATAATGTCAATTATATTTATAATTTTTCATATGTCAACACAAAATCAGTAATTTCCCAAAACATCTATATAATAATGAATCTTTTTTGAATCAGGATTATATTCAAGGGCTTTCTTATAATATTTTCTTGCATGTTCATACTTCCCTGATTTATATGATTGCCATCCTGCCTGAGTATAATAATTTTCAAGAAATAATTTTGCATCATTATTTTCTGGATTCAGATTATAAAGTTTTATATATTCGTCCAGAACTTTTTCTTCTTTTCCACTCGCATTGAAGACCTGTGCTTTTAAAAGATATTTTTTTGTTTTAATTTCTATTTCCAGTTTTTTAAGCACTTCTTCTTTTTCTTCAGGCAGAACGTTTACAAGTCTGGAAAAAATATCCTCCTCTACAGGAAGTATTTTATTCATATTTTCAATAAAATATTGAGGAGTAAGATATGCATAAAAATATTTTGGAGAATTAAATTCAATATATGGATAATTATCCATATTTATTTTTTTGGTATTAATAAAATTTTTTAATAATCTTTCGTCCCATTGAAAAAGAGACAAAAATTTATATGGTGTATCCAGTCCAATTTTTTTTAAATCTTTATTTATTAAAGGAGAATTAATAAATGATTTCATTCTACTAAAATCAATTATTAAAGGGGTGAGAGTCCCTGCTAAAGCAATAGATTGAGGAGTAAGCCATAATGTAGTATTAGGAAAAACACTATGAAACGTATTAATCACTACTTCCAAATCCTCCATAGAAATCTGCCCAATTGGGATCCATTGCCACATCAATCCGCCTGTATGTAATTTGTTCTTGCACTCTTTGAAATGTTCGTAAGAATAAAGATTTCCAACTCCTGCCTGATATGGGACAAAAAGATCAGACATAATTATGTCATATTTATCTTTATTAAGTAAAATAAAATTTCTAGCGTCTGCTTTATGAATTGTTATCTTTTTACTATTTTTTATATATCTATTTTCCGGCTCGAAATATTCTAATGCTTTTATAACTCCATTTGATATTTCAGCCACATCTGCTTTTTCAACATCAAAATTTTCTACAACTGAAAAACTTATTCCTGTTCCCAGCCCTAATCCCAGAATTTTTTTAGGTGATGGATGTAATAATAGAGGCAGATAACCCTGCTGTCTCTGATTAAAAACATATACAGGATTTGTCCCACCTTCTCTCTGATGACGATCAGTAACAAGAATGCGATCTCCGCTTTGCGGATATTTATAAACTTCAATTATTGATCCTGCATCTTCATGATGAAATATAATATTAACATTTCCACGAGTAATTAGTTCACGAAAAGTAATATCTTCTGAATATACTGGAACTAAAAACACAATGAATATTAAAACAATTGAACCTATTGATTTATATGATACAGGTTTATATCGAAATAAAGCTATTATTCCAATAATAATATTTACTATTACAAGACATAGAATTGTATACTTTATCCCGATAATTTGTATTAGAAAAAGTCCTGTAATAAGTGCCCCAAGAACTCCCCCAAATGTATTTAGTCCATATATTTTACCTATATTTAAACTGTCTTTCTGAGTAAGCAAAGAAACAACTGCCGGGAATGTTATCCCTAAAGCAAAAGTTATTGGAAATAATATAATAAAAAGAAGAACAAATTGTGCAAGAATAAATAATATCCAGGAATTACCAAACAGGTTATATACATTGTTTAAGAAAAAAAACCAATCTGCAAACTTGCCAATAATACAAATTAATGCAAGAGTATATAAACCAATAAATATTTCACTAAAACCTAATAAAATTTCTCCTTTTTTGAAACGAGATATAAATGCAGCGCCAGATGCACTGCCTACTGCAATACCCAGCAAGAACACAATTAAAATTAATGAAAAAGAATATGTTGTACTGTTTATTATAAGAACCAAAATACGTGTCCATACAACTTCATACCCAATACCGCATAAACCGGAAATAGCAAAAATTATAAACCACAAACCTGGATTTTTTTCTTTTGCAGAAACTGTATTATCAATTTCATCATTGCTCTTTTTACTGATTGTTTTCACTCTATGTGATATAAGGGCTTGCGAAGAAATACCTTGAACATTCTCGCTTGTCTTTTTGCCGGATTTCTGCGTTGCATCCTTGCTGAATAGCTTAATTCTGCTATGCACCTGCGGATGCGCCTTGAACTCCGCCAAAAATCCTGCGCGATAATTTGTCCAATTTATTTCTTCGCAAGCCCTAAATAAAGCTATTAATGCAACAAAAATATTTATAGCGCCGGCTAAATTATTTGTATTATTAACACCTATTTTTTCTATCAGAAAAAAACCGGCTAAAATACTCCCTATAACTGCGCCAATAGTATTATAAGCATAAAGAAATCCTGCTTCATTACCCGGATTTTCCATTGACAGTTCAAAGTATCTGTATATTACAGGTAAGGTTCCTCCCATTAGAAATGTGGGAATTATAAGAATTGAAAAACAGATAAACATTTGCAAAAACATGAAGTTATCAAAATTCATATTTAAGCTTTTGAAGAGATAAACGTAAAAATTCTTTATCCAGTTTATTAAAAATGGAAAAGTTAATCCAAAAAATCCGATTCCAAATTCTAATCCTGAATATATTCTTAATGGATTTAAATTTTTTTTGCTAATTCTGCCCCAGACAATACTCCCAAAAGCCAATCCGCACATGAAAGACCCGAGTACGATTGTAACAGCATATGTAGTAACTCCAAAAATTAACGAAAAAAACCGCATCCATATAATTTCGAAGATAAGAGCAGAAATACCTGAAAATAAATAAAGCGCGTATATAATTTTTTTCATAATATTATTTTATATGCTTCAAATACTTCATCTTTTGTAAAAATAGACTCAACTTTTACATCTAATTTCTCTATATTATCTTTCCCGCCTTCCTGCCTGTCTATTAATACAACAGCTTTTACAACATTTAATCCTGCGTTTCTTGCTTCATTTATAGCTTTAATAGTTGATCCCCCAGTTGTAATAACATCATCAACAATTACAACTTTTTCTCCTTTTGTTACTTCACCTTCAATCAATTTTTTTAATCCATGTTTTTTAGGTTCTTTTCTTATAACAAAAGCTTTTATAGGTTTATTTTTAAAATAACTTGTATGACATACTGCATATGCAATTGGATCTGCTCCCATTGTAAGCCCCCCAATCGCAGAAATATCAAAATCTGAAACTTTTTCAAAAAATATCTCTCCCAGTAGATATTGCCCAAGCGGATCAGTTGTTGTTGGTCTGCAGTCAAAATAATATTGACTTTGTTTCCCTGATGCTAAAGTAAAAATTGAACTAGAAGAATAATTAAATGATTTTTTTATAATCAATTCTAATAAACTTTCTTTTAAATTATTTTTCAACATATAAATCTCCTTATAATCTTTTATGTACAAAATTATGATACAATAAATATTATTATCATTCAACTTAAAAAATTTTTCCCTTGACTATAAATGTATTTTATGACAAAATCATCTGTCAACAACAAAGGAGTTAAATTTATTTATGGCTAAAAAAATAGCCTTAATTAGTGTATCTGATAAAACTGGTATAGAAAATTTTGCCCGTGGATTAATAGGTTTGAATTTTCAAATAATTTCTACAGGCGGGACAGCTAAATTATTTAGAAATATAGGGATTCCTGTAACAGATGTATCTGAGTATACAGGTTTTCCAGAAATGCTGGATGGACGGGTAAAAACACTTCATCCTAAAGTTCACGCAGCTCTGTTGGCAAAACGTAATGTTCCAGAACATATGAAACAGATTGAAAAATATTCTATTAGTCTTATTGATCTTGTTGTTGTTAATTTATATCCTTTTAAAAAGACAATTGAAAAAGAGGGAGTAACTCTTGAAGAGGCTATTGAAAACATTGATATAGGCGGGCCTACAATGCTCAGGTCTGCATCAAAAAATTACGAAAGTGTTGGAGTTGTTGTAAAACCAGAATATTATCCTGTAATATTGGAAGAATTAAAGACTAATAATGGCGAGTTAACTCTTGAAACTAAATTCAAACTTGCATGTGAAGTATTTCGTCATACTTTTGAATATGATCATATGATTTTTCATTATCTGGCAGATAAAATTGGAGTATCTCATCATGAATTATTTCCTGATGAAATGCGACCTGGTTATAAACTTATACAGAAACTTCGTTATGGTGAGAATCCTCATCAGAAAGCGGCTTTTTATAAAGGGAAGAGAGAAATTAAAGAACCAAATATAACAGATGCTCGTGTTATACAGGGGAAAGAACTTTCATTTAATAATATTCTGGACTTAAATTCCAGTATTGAAATAATAAAAGAATTTAAAGACCCGGCAAGTATTATCATTAAACATAATAATCCCTGCGGAGCAGCACTGGGAACAACTATTAGAGAGGCTTATAAACGTGCTCTTGAAACTGATCCTGTTTCAGCATTCGGTTCAGTTGTATCTTTTAACCGTATTGTTGATAAAGATACTGCAAATGAAATGATTGGGAATTTTGTTGAGGCAATAGTTGCTCCATCATTTACCAGAGACGCTCTGGAGATTTTTAAAACAAAACCTAACATACGTATATTGGAACTGGGTGAAAAAGCTTTTGAAAATATTATATTTGATCCACTGGAAGTCGATATTAAAAAAGTAACAGGAGGTATATTAATTCAGGAAAGAGATATTCTTCATCTTAATCAGAATGATCTTAAAGTTGTCACAAAACGTCATCCGACTGAAAAAGAGATGAAGGCAATGCTTTTTGCATGGAAAGTATGCAAACATGTAAAATCCAATGCTATAGTATATGCAAATGAATATCAAACGGTAGGAATAGGTGCAGGACAGATGTCCAGAGTAGATTCGTCCAGGATTGCTGTTATGAAAGCCAGATTGGAAATAAAAGGAACAGTTTTAGCATCTGACGCTTTTTTCCCGTTTAGAGACGGAATAGATGAAGCTCATAAAGCAGGCGCAGCTGCTGTTATACAACCAGGGGGATCTCTAAAAGATAAAGAAGTTATTGATGCCTGCAACGAATATAATATGGCTATGGTTTTCACAGGTATCAGACATTTTAAACATTAAAGGGAGGTTTTTTTAAATCATGGAAAACAGAAAAAAAGTTGTATTAAAACAAACACTCATTTTATTAAGTTTATTTATTTTGATAATATTTGCAGCAGGAGTATTTGGTGTAGAAGAGATGGACTATGGCGGACAAAAAAACAGAGCATGGGTAATAGATATGTTTGTGCGTGGTGGTTTTACTATGTATTTTATTCTTATTTGTTCAATTGTTGGAGTATATATTGTAATTGAAAAAGCTGTAAAAATCAGAAAAAATATACTTATGCCTACAGCTTTTGTTGCACAATTAAGAAATACTGTTAAATCAAACGATATTACTCAGGTAATGGAATTATGCAAAGATAAAGATATTTGCATTGCAAAAGTTTTAAGTGCCGGTCTTATGGAATACAGAGAAGGGATTTCAGCTGTACGTGAAGCAATAGATAGCAAGGGCAGCCTGGAATCAGGATATATGTCTAAACATATGCAGCTTTTAGGTGTTATGGCAAATATGTCGCCTCTTTTAGGATTTGTAGGAACTGTTACAGGAATGATCAGCGCATTTGGAGTTGTTGCCGGATATGGTTCCAGTCGTCCTGATCTTCTGGCGGCAGGTGTTGCAGAAGCTTTGATTACTACAGCATATGGATTATTTGTTGGAATTCCACTCTTGGTTTTTTACTATTATTTTGATGGAAAAATCAGTCAGTTATCATTAGAACTGCAGGAAGCAACATATGGTCTTATTAGCGAATTAATGCATGGAGGAGATTTAGGTGGCATTTAATCGTAAAGCAAAATCAGTTGAATTATCTTTACCATCTTTAAGTGATATTATTTTTCTATTGCTTACTTTCTTTCTATTGACCAGTAATTATGTTGAGCTTGATGAAATTCTTGACATTAAACTTCCCAGCGCCAAAGGAACAGAAAGCCAGGAAAGGCAGAATAATCTTATAGAAATCAGTCTGGACGGCAGAATAAATTTTAATGGAACCAGAGTAACAAAGGAAGTATTACAGTTCAAGCTTAATAAATTAATTAATGATTTTCCAGATGAAGTAGTTGTTGTAAGAGCAGATAAAAGAGCCTCATATTCCGATGTGGTATCTGTAATGGGGATATGTAAATCAGCTAATGTAAAAAGATTAGGGTTAGCAGCTTTAATGGAAGAGTAGTAAGTGTATGAACTTATTTTATACTTATAAATATATAATTATAAAAAAACCTTTATTATTTGATTTATTAAATTTTCTTTCTTCATTAGCAGTTCATTTATTACTATTTCTTATTTTTAATACTATCCCTAATATCACTGTTAAATCAGCCGATTGGAAACAAATTCACACAACCAAACAAAAATCTGGAGGTAAAAATTGGTCTGGAGGAATGGAAGTTATTAATATGGTACATTCTTCTGAAGTCAAAGTATTAGAAAGTAACCTTAAATCAAAAACTGGAACTAAATCTTTAAAAAAAGCAAAAATAATTGATATCAAAAAAAAGCATGCTTATAATTCAAAAATTACTATGATTAAAAAGCAAGAAACTCAACCAGAGTCACTTGTCCCTAAAAAAGAAACAATTGAAGAAAAGGCAGCAAAACAAAAATTTATTCCGCGTATCGGTGCTGAACGCGGTGCAAGGTCAATTACTGAAAAATCCCCTCTTTCTATGCCATTTAAGGAAAAAACCGGTCAGCCCAGCAAAAAAGCAGGAGATGAAAAAGGTCCAATTGAAAAGATTGCGCAAAAAGCACCGATGAAACCAAAACCAGAAGAAAGAATAGAAGAAAAAAAGCTGGAAAAGAAATCACCTGAACCGCAAGAAAAAGTTCCGCCAAAAAAGATTGATTTGGAAAAGAAAGAGTTACCAAAACCCGTTATTGAAAAACTTACAAAATTGACGGAACCTGCTAAGATTATGAAAAAAATGGTTTTTGACAGGGCTCCTGAAAAGAAAACATTTACACCTATTGCTCCTCCTCTGGAAAAAACAGAAGAAGAAAAGAAAGTAATAATCAAGGAAAAACCTTTAGAAAACATAGATAAAATAGAAGAAGCAAAAAAAGATATCACACCTCAAGAGAAGAAAATTATTCCGCAGGGAAAAATGATAAAAGATGCATCGATAGAAGTAGCTAAAAAAACAATTGTTACTAAACCAGTTATTACTCGTGTAGCAGGGATGGAACCTAAAAAAATTTCTATGGCTGAAAATAAAATGGTTGCAAGCGAAGAGTTAAAGGAAAAACCTGCAATTCCTCCTGACATAGAAAAAGAAATTAATAAAGTTGAAATGCAGGATAAACTAAAAATAGGGGATCCTCTTGGAACATTTGCGAAGGAAGTAAATGATGTAAAAGGAGTTGGTCCTCTTGTTTCTTTTGCGCCAAAAGGTGATAAAGAACTTACTAAAGCTTTAAGAACTACAGCAGAAAAGGAAAAACTTAAATTTGCTGATGAAAAAATAAATCTTCAAGCGCCAGATATTAGTAACCTGCAAGGCAAAGTAGAAAAATCTATTGTTGAAAGTACTCCGCTAAAACAGCGTTTAAACTTCGAACCTCTTGTAAAGCAAAAGTTCAAACAAATGAATCTGGCTGAAGCACAGAAAGAACCTGAAGTTAAAGAAGAAAAATCAGAAAAACTGCAGGAAGAAATTAAAAATCTTGCTATGGAAAAAGATGAAAAAATCGGGGAGAAAGATGACTTAAAAAAAATATTGGAAAAAGTAACTGAAGAAATTAAAAAAGAAGAAAAGGAAAAATTATATGATACAACAACTAATATTGAGGAAGAATTTGCTTTTGCAGTTGAAAAAGAAGAAATTAATAATGAAGCTAAGATAATCGGGAAAGAAAACATTGTAGCATCCGGAGATAGAGGAGAAGCCTTAAAAACCGTAAAAATAAGAACAATGCTTGACCGTAATCCAACATCTGTAACAAGAAGAACTCCTTTAACAAAGGTAAGCATGGGTGGAACAGTGCGGCCGATTCTTGGTAAAAATACTTCTCAGGAAGATATGAAAAAAATTGAAGAATATATAGAAAAGACAAAAAGAGAGGAATCAAAGCTGGGAAGTGAACAGGATATGCTTTTTAATCCTATTATACAGAAAATTGATATAGAAGCTTTACTTTTTAAGGAAGAAAATGCTCCAACCGGAGCAGGTGGTATAAAGGAAGAAACTGAAGATATTGTTTCTCCGGAAGATATTCAGGGGATGCAAATAAAAGAAGGGGCTAAATCTCTTGAAGGGCCAGAGGCAAAAGGGATGTTTAAAGAAAAAGGAACATTTTCTGAAATGAAGCAGGAAGGATCAGAATTAGAATTCGGAGGCAAAATAATAAAAGATAAGGATATCGGTAAATTTATATCCGGTGAAAAAAAACTGGGAGAGCTTGATCAGCGTTTTAAAGAGATTTCATCATTTGTTAAAGCAAAGAAGCTTTCAATGGGTAAACAGCATAAATCACCAACTATTATATCTGTAACACATAATGCTACACGTACATTAGGTAAAGGAGATGAAATGGTTGTAATGATGAAAGGTGATTCAGGAGAAACAGCTTATTTTGATATTGGACTATATCGAACTGATATACCTATGAATGAGGTATCTCCTGGTGTATATAGGGGTATGTATAGAATCGTTGAAGGGGATAATATAATAAATGCACAGTTAGTTGGATATATTATAAATGTTGATAATGTCGGGACTTCACTGCCGGCACAAAATTCAATAACTATAGATACAAGTCCTGGAGTAACCATAGCAACTCCACCGAGAGATAGTGTTGTAGATAAAGCTATTCAAACAATAACAGGAGTATTAGATGATCAGGAAGTAAAAAATGTAGTTTTATCTCTTAATGGAAACATGCTTAATATACCTGTTGAAAATGGTTATTTTAATACTGATATAGAGCTTATAAAAGGCAAAAATATTATTGAAGTAATGGCAGTAAACTCAAAAGGAGATATAGGACGTGATCGTATAGAAATTACATATGCCACATATAAAACTGGACCAAAAGTTACAATTACATTTCCTCAAGATGGAGATATTGTAAATGCAGCAGAAAGTCCTGTAGTGGAGATTCAAGGAAATGTAAGTGATTCAAATGTATCAAAAGCAAAATTAATAGCTAACGATTTTCCTATGAATATAAGTGTAATAAGCGGAATGTTTCAGCAGAAAGTTGTTTTGTTCTCTGAAATTAACAGTTTTGTTGTAGAAGCAATTGACAAAGAAGGAACTATTGGTATGAGTGAACCGATTAATGTTAAAGCGTCTGGATTGGGATATTATGATGCTATTATAAGTCTTACATGGGATTCCCCAAATGCAGATCTGGATTTAATATTGAAGAATTCAACAGGAAAATTTGTCTCTCATAAAGCTCCAAATTTTAAGCAGAATCCTAATGCCATAAATGGCGGAAACCTGGAACTGGATGATAAAGAGGGATACGGACCTGAAGTAATAACTTTAAAACAAGCTGTTGCAGGATTATATTCCATTCATGTAAATTATTACGAATCAAATGGTGATAAAACTGTTAATGCATCGGTAAGTGTAACTCTCAGTGATCCAGAGGACCAATCAAAAAGTAAATCAAAAATATTTGGTCCAAAAATTTTAAAAGTTGGAGATGAATGGAAAGTAAGTTTTATAGGATTACCGGAAAAAGGATTTTATGCTGTAGAATAACGTTACTCAAGTTGACTGACTTTTTTGATAGAATTTATTAAAATTCGAAATCCGAATATCGAATTTCGTGCTTTGGATTTAGCATCTTTTACCATAAAAAGTCCGTCAACTTGAGTAACGTTGAAAAAATTAGCAGTCAGTCCATCACTACTCACTACTCGCTTGTCATTGTAATTGTTCTAGGGGACGTTTGTTCTAGTTCTAGTCTTTTGTTCTAGGGGACGTTGTTCTAGGGGACGCGTTGTTCTAGGGGACGTTGGTTGTTCTAGGGGACGTTGGTAACTAAGCAACTAAATATTGACTTTAAATAATTAAAGAGTATAATCCCGAATTATGCCAAGAAAAAAAAGGATAGATTATCCTGGAACATTACATCATATAATAGTCAGAGGAATTAATAAGGAAAAAATCTTCCGGGATGACCAAGACAAAAATGAATTCTTAAACCGATTGAAGCTTGGTCTGAGAAAAAGCAAATGTCAATGTATGGCATGGGTACTAATGTCAAATCATTTTCATTTACTCATTCGTACCGGAGAAAAACCTTTAACCAATTTAATGAGAAGCCTTCTTACAAGTTATGCAATATATTTTAATAAAAAAAATAAGCGTTGTGGATATGTGTATCAGGGAAGATATAAAGATATTTTATGTGATGAAGAATCATATTTGTTAGAACTCATAAGATATATACATTTAAATCCAATAAGAGCTGGAATTATAAAGTCAATAGATGAATTAGAAAAATATAAGTGGAGCGGACATGGAGCAATATTAGGTAATAATAAAAATGATTGGCAGGAAATAAATGAAATACTTCTTAGGTTTGGGAAAACAACCGGAATAGCTAAAAAAGGATATAATGAATTTGTAAGAGAAGGTCTTCCAATGGGAAAGCGTCGGGAATTCAGCGGAGGAGGAGTCATAAGAAGTTATGGTGGCTGGGAAAAAGTTAAGGAAATGAAAAAAGATAAAGTAAACTGGCGAGCTGATGACAGAATATTAGGAAA
>JACRDZ010000240.1 GCA_016212735.1 Candidatus Firestoneibacteriota bacterium
CATCTTTTCCTGAAGTACTGGAAATTACTTTATATCCAGCATCCCCGAGTATTTTAGAAAATATCCAGCCGATTTCATTTTCATCATCAATGACCAATATTTTATTCCCAGATAATGTGTTGTCATATCCCATTTTATGTATATTCCTTTTTATTCCTTAACCGGCAGTGAAATAACAAAACTTACTCCTTTGTTTCTGCTCAATGTTCTGTTCATAATTTCTATCTTTCCGTTATGTCTGAATATAACATTCTGGGCAATTGCAAGTCCCAGTCCCGTGCCTTTTTTATTTACTGTAAAAAATGGTTCAAAAATATGAGGGAGATGTTTCTTCTCTATTGAAGGGCCGGTATTACTGATTTTTATAACTACCATATTATCTTCTTTATTAAGGTCTGTGGAAATGGTTAATATCCCTCCTGTTCCCATAGCCTGCAATGCATTATCAAGGATATTCAGAAAAACTTTGTCCATCTGTTCGTCATCAATATTAGTCAATGGAAGTTTTGAAAAATTTTTTACTAATTTTATACACTGAACTTTGCATTTAGTTTTAATCAGAGATAGATTTAAATTTATGCATTTATTAATATTGCGTCTTCTTATATTAAGTTCTGTTGTTCTGCCATAATTTGAAAGTTCCTTGGTTACCCTGTCCAATCTCTCCACTTTTTTTATAATGGCTTCAGTCAGTTCTCTTTTTGGGTCATTGTCTTTAAGTTTAGTTTCAAGGTAATTGACAGTCATGCCGATAATGGCAAGAGGATTTCTTATTTCATGTGCTACTCCTGCTGCAAGAACACCGGTTGTCGCAATTTTTTCACGATTGAGAAGTTCATTTTGTGTTTCTTTTAGTTTTTTGTATGCAATATCCAGCTTATTTAATAACTCCTCAACCCTGTTTTTTTCTTTTATTATTTCTTCTTCGGCTTTTTTCCGTTCAGTAATATCCCTCCATGAAGCAACAAAAGCATCTCCCAATTTTACGGCTCTTATATCAAATATTCTTGAAATAAATTGCCCTTTATAATAATCTTCATATATAAAATTTTCTTCAATTAAAGGATTGCCTGTTTCCACTACATGACAATATTTTTCAAAGAGTCCAAGTTTTTTATGGGCTGGAAGGATTTCTAGAAGAAGTTTGTCAATTTGTTCTTCTTTAGTCATAAAATTGTTTTTACAAGCTTCATCGTTTACATAATCTATATTAAAATTTATAATACGGCCACTTTTGTCGCGAACAGCAGAATAAATACCAAAACAATCCAGCATACAATCCACTGAAGTGCGAAATCGTTCTTCACTTTTTTGTAATCTCTTTTCAAACTGTTTTCTTTCAGTAATATCAGTAATAAAGTTTGTGCTTCCAACTATATTACCTGTAGAATCGGATATTGGTGATGCTGTTATTTCAAGATCAATTTCAAGGTGCTTTTCAAAAAATTCTGTGGTCACTGGTTTTTGGGTTTCAACAATTTTATTATAAGGACAGCTTGCGGTTGGATCACAAGTTCCATGAATTAATTCATAACATTTTTTACCGATAATTTCTTTTGGAGAAAGGCTAAAGAAATTCGCAAACGCTTTATTCACTCTTACAATATTAAAAACATTATCATGGGTATAAAACATCTTATTAACAGAATCCCAACCCAATTTCCATGCATCGACTTTTCTTTTTAATCCTTTAACAGAATTAATATTATAATCGTTTGTATGATTAAATTTATTCATAAGTTTCTACTTTTTAGCATGAAATAATACTTAATAATTTATCCAGGTTTAAAGGTTTATCCAGAAAATATTTAATACCTGATTGTTTTGCTTTTTCTTTAATATCCAAATCTCCAAATGCGGATATCATAATAAATTCAACTTCACTATTTATTTTTTTTGCTTTTCTGATAAAATCAAAACCATTATCTTTGTCTATTTTAAAATCAATAATAGCTACATCAAGATTTTCATATTTTTTAACTTTTTTTAATCCGTCTTTAATCGTTGAAGCAAAAATAAATTTATATCCTATATCGCTGAAAACTTTTTGCAAAATCCAACCGAGATCCTCTTCATCATCAACTAAAAGGATTTCTTTAAAATCAAATAAACGGTTTTTTAAAAAATTATCTATTTTTTTCATGGTTTTTAAATTACATTTAATTAATTTATATATCAAATTAGATTTTAATAGAATTAATTCCATAAAACTATGGTTTTTTTTCTATATATTAATAATATTGTTATTATAGTTAATTAATTATATTTACATATATTTAATTTATAACACAAAATTTATTATTTATCAAATATTAAATATTATTAAATAACAAACATGCTGACTAAATTATTTATTTCATTTCTCAACTTTTTGTAGTCATCTAATGACTTAATTTGAGTATTATTCCATTTATATAATAAATTATCTACTATAATATTCAATTGTTCAGTATTTAAAACTGTATCTGCTGTAAGAGATTTACAATTTTTATCAGTAATATTTATCTGCTTTTTATCTGTTTTATGGACTTTTAAAATAATGTTATTTGCATGGGATTTTTCTTCTTTATCTTTTAGAATCAATTTTTCTTGTTTTATGTTGTTCATTTTTTTCTATTTCTTGAATATTTGGTAATGTCAAAAAATAACCACAGAGAACTAGAGAGAAACCCTTAAATAGTAATGAGTTAGAAAAGACTAACCACAGAGTTCACAGAGGATTCTATAAATTTAAAAATAGTTTTTCTCTGTGGTGAAATTTTTTATCCCCTTTTTTCATGTGGTAATGATTTAAATGCATTTTTTATGCCAATAAATTCAATTGTAACAGGTACATTACTAATCCTAAATGTACGTAGTGATTGGTGTAGGAAATTTGAAATTCAATTTGGCGAGTAAAACGAGTTTTATTTTAATCCGGCACTTTCGAAAAAGCAAGAAATCCACGCATATTTTGTTTTATATCTTCAATACTTCTTATTTTTGAAATCCGTCTTAAAATGAAATAGGGACGCATATAAAATCGTCTGTATGCTTTAGCTATCACCTTATGCAGTTCTTCACGACTCATAGAATAAGGGACAAAACCTTCACCCTGAAAACACTGAGCATATGATGTAGTATCCATAGTCCCATATTCTTGAAATTTAGTGCTTATAATACTTCCTGGATTAATTGATAAAGTAAAAAATTTTGCTACATCAGGTTCAAGTTTAATAGCTAAATCAATTGTTTTTAAAGCGTCTTGATATGTTTCTCCAGGAATACCAAAAATAAATGTGGCAAAAACATCAATACCGGCTTTTTTTATCCATCCAACAGCTTTTTCAATTTGTTCTACTGTTTCACCTTTATTTAATATATCAAGACTTTTTTGAGTCCCTGATTCAACACCTATTAGAAGTTTCCAGCATCCAGATTTTTTCATAAGTATAGCTAAGTTCTTATCTATTGAATCTGCACGTGTATTCCCGGACCATACTATATTTAATTTTCTTTTTATTATATCTTCACAGAATTTAACAGTTCTTTCCTTATCTTCAGTTATATTATTATCCCAGAAAAGAAAATCTTTTATGTCATATTTTTTTATAAGTTCTTCCATTTCATCAACAACAAGCTCCGGTCTTCTGAAACGCGTATAAAGACCCGGGAAAATTTTTGTATGGCAGAAAATACATTGCCCTTTGCAGCCCCTTGAGCCAATAATAGTTGCATTAGGTAATTTTTTATAATGTCCGATGGCAGGAGAATATCTCTTTACCTCTACTAATTCTCTAGCAGGAAAAGGTAATTCGTCTAAATTTTCAATAAATGAACATGGTGGATTTTTTATTATTTTACCTGTGCCATCTCGCCATATAATTCCCTTTACTTTGGATAAATCATTACAATTTTCAATAGCATTACAAAAATCACGCATAATATATTCACCGTCACCTATTGAAACAGCATCAAGATTCGGATCTTCTTCTAGACATTTCTCTTGCATGGCATCAGGAAAAGGGCCGCCAATAATAGTATGAATTTTTGGATTAATATTTTTTATAAGAGCTGTAAGGCGCATTGTGCGATCAAAGCCGAATGCGGTAACTGAAATACCCGCAACTTGAGGTCTTTCATTTTTTACTGCTTTTTCAACATCTTCCCATGAATAAAAGATGCCATCAATAAGCTTTACATCATGCCCTGCATTTTTTAATACAGCAGCAATATATAATGGACCAAGCGGAGTAGTTGCTCCAGGAATTAAACCTATATTTTTATTCAGCGCTAATTTAGACGGTTTTGCCTGATAATCAGGATAATATTCACACGGATTATAAGGTGCAATTAGTAATAATATTTTCATTTATATGTCCTCCAGTCCAAACTTTTGTAAATCTTTTCCCTTATGAAATATACCTGCAATCATACCAGTAAAAAAACCTGCTGTCCAAACTATGTTACAAGTATAGGAATTTCAAAGTTTGTAATTTCGCTCGATAAGCTTGTACTCAACATTATTAATTGAGTATCGAGCAACTACATTAAAAATTTTGTAGTTGCCTGATTTATCAGGCCTAATTTATACACCATTTGGTCAATCTTGCGTTCGTAGTCTTTAACTTTTGCCTATTTAGCAGAATTTTGTAAATAATCATTGTCTTTGGTGATGGCAAGGGTTTTGTTCGCAAGGACTGTTGTTGGGTTTTGAAACTTTTGTAAAATATGTTTACAAATAAAACTTTATATTTTAAAAACTATTTTTTTGACTTATTAAGAATCAGCAATCAATTTCAAAAATTTCTTTACTAACTCAAAAGCAACATTATCCCAATTAAAAAGCCCTTTTTCTGCTGCTTCGCCAAGACGAAGTTCTGGATTATCAGAACTTGCGATATAAGTATAAATTTTTGATTTTGATTTTTTAGATGGCTCTCGTTTCGTTTTTTTAGAAATACAATCTATATAACTTTCTATACATTCCATTTCTGAACTATTTTTTAACGAATTTATACAAACATCTTCAAGCTCACCTTCTTTATTTTTTTCAGGTAATATCATTATACCAATTTTGGGTTTGCTATTGGTTAGTATCAACTGAAAATATTTTAATAAAGATTCAAAAAATCTTTTATCAGATTCCCCTTCTACTATTAAAAGTTTTTGCTTAATAATATTCTGCATTAACGAACCTCAAATTCAGAATCAATTGCAGCATCAAGTATCTCTTTAGTATATTTTTTTGCTTCAATTTTATTATCTATTTTATCTAACCTATAGAAAAGAAAATCATCTATTTGCAATTGGTTAAAAGTGTTATGGGCTGAAATAATACATTCTCTGCTATGAGTTGTTGCAAAAATCTGGACATTGAATTGTTTAGCAGCTTCATAAATACTGCCCCATAATTTATTCATAACAGAATAATGTATCCCATTTTCAATTTCATCTATAAATATAATACCATTCTGAGTATTTGCTATTGCTAAAACAATACTGCATATTTTTACTAAACCTTCTCCCATAATAACTAATGGAAAAAGCTGTTTTGTCTCAAGCTCTCCATAAATTATAGGAATCCCTGCAGTTGTAAGAAGTGTCAATTGTTTTAATCTGGGTTCGATAATTTTCAGTGCCTTAAATAAAACATCTTGCTGTTGATTTCTCACAACATTACTAAATCTTTCTGCTTCTTCATTTAGATTTGGTCTGGATCTGGATGCTAAAAATATTGCAGAATATGGATTTTGTGTAACTATAGAAGGTGCAAGAACGACACCTTTATCAGTAATATTTATTTCTGATTTAATATGTTCATTTTTCTCATTAATATATTCATATTCAAGCCCGCGTATAAAACCTGTCATATCTGTAGATGCAAAACCGTTTTTTGTTTGGCTAATTGGAGGTATTGCTTTTTTTCTTATACGGATTTTTAATGTTTGTTCCTTTAAGTTGTCCGATATTCCTTTAAAAATAATCTCATTTTCCTCATCAAAATCCAAAAATAGAGTATTCCATGGTGTTTTACTTTGTAAATCTATATTGAATGCTAATGTCTCAAGTCCTCTGAATATATTAACATTAAAAGCTAAATTTGGATTTGCAGCTCCGGCAAAAAGGAACATACCTTCTAATAATGCAGTTTTTCCAACATTATTCATACCAGCAATTAAATTTATTCTCTTTAATGGAGATATTGAAAATTCCTGAAAACATCGAAAATTTTTCAAAATAAATGAAGTTAGCATTTTAACCCCCAATTTGTTTTAAATTCATAAGAATCCGTTTTGTTTGATATTAAGTTATCATTTTAGCACTTTTTTGTTTTTAATACAATTTTTATCTATTTCCTTCCACAATTTTTATTTTTTCATCTGTTAAACCATATAATTTATACACCATCCGCTTGTCCGCCTCTGGCAAAGTCAATTTGGCCTTTGTAACCGCTAATATTGGTTTTTTTAACAGCTAATGGTTGTTCTATAATTGAAATTATAAGTTTTTCTTCTAAAACTTGTTTATAATGCGATAAAATTTCTTCAGGTTTCTTCGATTTCAACAGTTCAACATTCAAATGTTTTTTAAATTCCAATGCTAATTCATCAGCA
>JACRDZ010000244.1 GCA_016212735.1 Candidatus Firestoneibacteriota bacterium
CAAACATTACAGATGGATATAATGATATAGGGCAAGTAAACGAAGATTTTTTTAAAGAAGATTCAGAAAAAAAATTATATGAATTGTATAAAGATATAAATTTTAAAGTAAATAATAGTCTATTATTAAAAGATTATAGCAGCGTAATTAGAAATCTGCTTGAATTTTCTATTCCTCTTGAAAATTTTTTCACAAAAGTCCTTGTTATGGATAAAGAACCATATAAAACAAATAGAATTGCATTGCTTAAAACCTTAAGAGAATTGTTTTTCAAATTTGCTGATTTCTCGAAATTAGTAATACAGAAGTAAAATCACAATTTAATTAATTCCTCACACGCTTCAGAGACCGTAAAGACATCTTCTCTAATATTCAAGCCTTTTCTTTTAAGTGTATGCATAAAATTTGTAATTAACGGAAGAGACAATCCAATTTCTCTTAAATTACTCCCTTGTTTAAGAATATCTCTCATTTTTCCAAAATATTTAACTTCTCCATTTTTAAGTGCAATCACTTTATTGCATAACCTTGCAATAATTTCCATGTTATGAGAAATGATTATTATAGTTTTATTATCCTCATTTTTTATTTTTTCAATATACATGAGAGTGTCACGTAGACTTACTGGGTCAAGCCCTGCAGTTGGTTCATCCAAGACAAGTGTGGAATATTCCATAATAAAAATCCCCGCCATTGCTATTTTGCGTTTCTCTCCTCCTGAAAGTTCAAAAGGAGATCTAAAAAACAATTTATTAAAATCCAGATTAAAAAGTTTAAAAATTAATCTTATTCTATTTTCAGTTTCTTCATAAGATAATCCTCTGTTTCTTATACCATAAGAAACATCTCTGAAAACAGTTTCCTCAAATAATTGATCTTCAGGAAATTGAAATACAAGTCCGACTTTTTTTCTTATATTAGCTGTATTTGTTGTTTTATTTGTAATTTCTTCCCCATCTATTATAATTTTCCCTTCATCTGGAATTAATAGCCCGTTCATATGCTGTGCCAGTGTAGATTTACCAGAACCAGACGCACCAACAATACCCAGACAATCTCCTGTATCAATTTTAAAAGATATTTTATTTAAAGCTAACTTTTGAAAAGGTGTATTTTTATGATAAAAGAAACTAACATCACAAAATTCTATCATGATATTTCCTTGTTATTATTTGTTCCAGTAATTTTTCTTTATTAAATATTAAATCTTTCAGACCAAATCCTTTATTTATCAATTGTTCTGACAGCATTGCCAAACCAGGCAGTTCCAATCCAAAAGAACGTAATTCCCTGACTTTTTTTAATGATAATATTTCTTCAGGTAATCCATCCAGATAAATACTTCCTTTATTAAAAACAATAATTCTTTTTGCAAAAACTACTTCTTCCATATTTTGAGTAATTAAAATAATTGTTATATTATGTTTATTATTCAAAATACCAATAAGCTCAATTATTTCTTCACAGGAAACAGGATCAAGCAAAGCTGTGGGTTCATCAAACACAATTATCTCCGGCTGCATAGCAATAACACCTGCAATTGCCAATTTCTGTTTTTGCCCTCCTGAAAGATCGTAAGGTGAAACTTTTCTCATATGTTCCATATGAACAACTTTTAGAGCGTATTCTATTCTTTCATTCATAATAGACTTCAGAAGTCCAAGATTTTCAAGTCCAAAAGCTACATCTTCTTCAATAGTTGAGCCTATTATTTGATTTTCTGGATTTTGAAAAACCATACCTGCATTTTGCCTTATCTTATATAAATTATCCATATTACATGTATCGAGATTATTGATTATTACCCTGCCGGAAGTAGGTATAAGTAAAGCATTTAATAATTTTGCAAATGTACTCTTACCAGAACTGTTAGGTCCTATAACAGTAACAAATTCTCCTTTGTTTATCGAAAGATTAATATTTTCTAATGCTGTTATCTCGCATGGATTATGCTTTGTGTGATGCCCGGAGAAAGAAGTACTTTTATAAATAAATTTGACATTTTCAAGTTGGATTATCATTTTAAAGTAATTTTTTTAATTTTTTAATAAATTTCTGATTCATATAGTGTGTACCAATTGTTACACGCAGCCATTCTGAAAGATTATACATCTCCATAGGACGAATAATAATTCCAGATCTAAGCATGGATTCATAAATAGAAAGAGCAGTATTTCCAAGATACATTAATATAAAATTCGTTTCACTTCGAAGATATTTCACTCCAATTTTATCTAACTCAGTATAAAGAAATTTTTTTTCTTCTTTTATTATATTCTGTGTCTTTTTTAGATGTTCTCTATCATTTAAAGCACTTATTGCTGCAATTTCAGCAATAGAATTTACGTTAAAAGGGCATCTGACTTTATTCATATTTTTAACAATTTCAGGTAAGCTTAATGCATATCCTAATCTTAATCCCGCTAAACCATATACTTTAGAAAAAGTTCTTAAAACAATTACTTTTTTATTCTGACGAATATATGAAAGGCTATCAGGAAATTTCTTTTTATCAGTAAACTCATAATATGCTTCATCAAGTACTACCACGATATTATCCGGAATTTTATCGATGAATTCGTTCATCTCATTCGCATATATAGCTGTACCAGTAGGATTATTTGGATTTGCAATGAATATCAATTTTGTTTTATTTGTTATTGATTTTATAATAGCCTGCAAATCATAATAGTGATCTTTCATATTAACAAATACATTCTTCCCATCCATTATATCTACAACCATTTGATAACGAACAAATCCTTCGCGGGAAACAATAACTTCATCAAGAGGATTTATAAAAGTAAGCCCGATAATCTGCAAAAGTTCATCAGACCCGTTGCCAAGAAGAATTTGATCTGGAGGAATTTCCAATCTTCTACTTATTTCATTTCGTAAATAATATCCACTTCCATCCGGATAATAATTTATTTCTTTAAAAGAATTTTTTATAGAGACTAATGCTTTCTTAGAAGGGCCTAATAGATTTTCATTAGAAGCAAGCTTATAACAATTTTTTAATCCCAATTCACGCTCAACTTCTTTGATTGGTTTGCCAGGTCGATATGGCTCTATATTTAAAATACATTTCCTATACATTTAAATCCTTATTTACTTGTGTGTTCGGGATATGACCCTAATATTTTTACAAACATACATTCTTTCTCTAATTCTTTTAAAGCTTTTTTAACATTTGTATCATAAACATGTCCATTAAAATCCGCAAAAAATATATATTCCCATGCTTTTTTCCGGGTCGGACGGGATTCTATTTTTGTAAGATTTATTTTGTATTTCTGAAATGGCTGCAAAGAATTATGCAAAGCACCAACTTTATCTTTTACAGTAAACATAATAGATGTTTTATTGTATTTTGTTTTTTCATTAATACTCTTCCCTATTACTAAAAAACGCGTATAATTATCAACATTATCTTCAATCCTTTCAGCAATAACTTTTAATCCATATATTTCTGCAGCTAAAGCACTTGCTATTGCAGCAGTATTTTCTTCTTTACTAGCCATTATAGCTGCTTCTGCAGTACTTAAAACTTCGATTATTTTAATATTCTGAAGATTTTTTTCAAGCCAGTCTCTGCATTGAGCAATCGGTTGAGGATGAGAATAAACTTTTTTTATTTTTTTTATTTCAGATAAAGATAATAAGTTGTGAGATATTTCAAGAAATATTTCTGCATATATTTTTAGATTTGAATCAACAAACATGTCAAGAGTATAATTTA
>JACRDZ010000245.1 GCA_016212735.1 Candidatus Firestoneibacteriota bacterium
TAAATATTAGTTTTTTATTTACTTTTGCTTATTTTGTATATTTGCTTTCTATCCTTAATTTAGAATTTTGAATTATTTTAAAAAAATAATTCAAAATTAACCTCTAACTATCTTTTTTTATACCTCCTTGCAAGAAACTCATTTTGTTAGAAAAATTTTTATTTTTTAAATCTTGTCCTGAATAGTCTGAAATAATGCTCATTATTTTCTCCTATAATAAAATTAAAAAGCGCTAAAAGGTTTGCAATTATAAATTTATTAATTCTATAACCTGATGAGCTAATTCCGGACTTTTTGATACTACAAATTTAATTCTACTTGGATTTTTCGGATCCTGGCGATATCTGGAAAAAATTTCATTAATATCTAATTTATTTTCAATGGGATTCCCTTTTAAATCCAGAACAGTCAATCCAGCCTTTTGTGCTAAAAAAAGTCCAGGTAAAACATCATATGTAGCAAATCCTTTAGTAAATTCAACTGCCACATCTGCATATCCTGCGGCAACTTGAATTATCATATTAGAACCCCAGGCTAAATTTATTCTGCCATCGTTTTTTTCAATAGCATCCAATAAAGCTTTTTGTTTAGCAACCGATAAATATCTTGAAACTTTAGTTGTTAAAAAATTTACTCTTGCACTGGACAAATCATTTCTTGGATTAGGTCCGCCATCAAGCTTAAACCAGGAATGCGTTATAAAGTCCAAGCCTTCAGCGTCACTGCTTTTTGACGCCCAATAAAGTCTATCAAGAAAAATATCTCCGGCAACAGCAGCAATCACTTCATTATTTTTTATGTCATATACTGCCATTAAACACCATCCTCCTTGTAAATTTTCAGCAAATTCTGTACCATCAACAGGATCTATAAATATTACTAAATCCGCATCTGAATCTTTTGTCCCTTCCGGAAAGCTTTTTATTCCTAATTCCTCTGAAAAAACAATAAAAGATTTGACTTCTTTTATTTTTTTAAATTTTTTACATAATGAAGCTAGCATTAAATCCTCAGTTTCTTTATCTATTGCTTTTGTTTGATTAAGTTCTGATTTTTCTGTCCAAATATTTTCAATGGATTGTTTCATGGATAATCTGGTTGATCCCCGCATTTCGGTACGTACTTTGTCCATCGCTTTCATTACGATTTGTCTGCAATAACGTAAAATATCATTGTCAGAATAATTAATCTGTGTCATTTTTACCCTTTCCTTAAATTATAACTTTTTATTATTTTATTTTACTTAGATAATATCTTACTACATAATCTTCATAATCTATTTCCATCTCACGATCTATTCCATCTAATTTTTTCCCTGTATCTTCCATCATTTTTTTAGGAAATTCAGTTATAAAAGGAGGATGTCCTTTATAAATTGGATCATGATACTGTTCTGCAATTGTATTCGCAAGTTCTGTTCTGATTTGAATTTCCACAGGAATTAACGAACGAACATAATAAAATAGATCATAAGCTGTCCAGATTGTAAAGTCTTCCCCTTTTTGTTTCTGTAATTCTTTTCCATCATCTGGTCTAAAAAGAATAATATTATTTTTGATCTTTGTTAACGTTTGATATTTATCTCGGATAGATAAACCACAACCTTTATCAAACATATAGGATCTTTGGTCCCTTCTGATAGACATTAATGTCCGAATTAAAAAATCCTGTTTTATAAAATCATCTTTTTTTAAATTTGGATCAAAAGCTTTCATATAACAATTTTTTTTATCAGCATTTATACCTTCATGTATGTCTTTATTACATTCACCCCGAAATTGACAATCTAAAAAAAACAATGGGATGTTAGATGTTTTTAAAAAATTTGAAAAATATTTTTCCTCTTTTTCTAAAATATTTGTTAATTTTTCAGTTTCTTTATATGATTTCATTTTATTCTTTTCTAATGAAGCTAATAACTCTTTTGTTTTACTATATATATTTTTTATTCTAATTACTGTTATGCTAGATACAAACTTATCATTTTGAAAATTGTTATTATTTCCATTTGCAAAATCCATTATTAGTTGTTTCGTATAATCATATGAATATTTAATTACTTCTCGGAGCTCAACAATAATTTCCAAGAATTTGTTAAAACTTTCATCATTTATATGATTTTTTTTATTTTTAAAATCATCCAACAAATTTATTAAAATATCAAATACACCTTCAAATAAAAAAGATCCAAACCAAAGCGTCCCATCTTCTATATCATTATAAATAAAAGGTTCGTGTTTCGAAATTTTAACGGCAACCTTCTTATGCCAATCTATACATTTTCTTCTAATATAATCTCGATTCGAAGCATAATTTTTATATTTATCTGCTGCTTCTGTTTTTTCAAATAGCTTACCTAAAACCAATCTAAGCCTTTTAATATTATAGCCAGATCTAGACCAAAAACCACCAGGATTTAATGATTCAGGATCAGTTAAAGCAGAAATTTGCAAAGAATTATATTCTCCCTTGAATATATTTGTTCTCATACATAACCAATACAGATGAGATGTTTTTATTTTTTCTACTTTATTTTTTTCTAAATCGTCTTTCATTAAAAAATCTTTCTTTTCTTTTGCATCAACATTATAAAAAAAGAACGGGTCTCCGATATTCCATATATATTCATATAAAGCATAAACTTGATTTTTATATAAACAATTTGCTCGGCATCCTAATAAATCAAAACGACCTAATTCCCAATCTAATGAAGCACAAGAACGTTGATGATGTAATATGTTATGAAGAGTTCGTATACGTTTATATATACCCTCTGGAGTAAGGAACAAAACACTTTTTGGGTTTTCTAATTGAAATATTTTTAAAAAATCTTCTTCTGTTCTATTTTTATCAATAAAATCCATTATTTCTGTCCAATGATTTTCAGTATTATGATTTTTATTTTCTTTTTCTTCTTCTTTTATAATTCCAAATATTTCTTTCAAAGGTCTATATTTTGTTTCATCCTCAATCTCTCTTAATGAAGTGCAAAATAAATTTCGTAACATATAACACATTTTATAAAAATTATTAAATGTTTCATTATTGTTTATTTGATTTTGAATTTGAGAAATAAGAGAGAAAGAATTTTGTGCAAACTCATCATATTCACGCAATAATAAATGTTCAAGCTGATTTAGGTTTATCTCTGAATTTAAATCAATCCCCTTTTTATTACTAACTTCAATTTCTTTTAAAAATAATTCATCCTCCAAGTTAAAAATAATTCGTTGTAAAGGATGATTTTCATTAATTTTATTAATATTCTCTTTATCATAAATAAAAGGTGGTGTATTAAACTTTAGGTCACCAATAATATAGTTATTTTTGCTCTTAAAGAAATCTAATGCATTTTTAATATTTTCCTTTGTTAAATCCATATCTCTTATTAATAGTTCTGCTTCTTCATTTTCAGCATTAACTATTTTTTCAACTTTAATTTTAAAAATCTCTAAATTTCTAATAAATTTTTTATAATCATCATTATGTATTTTTTTTGTCATATTATTTATTTTAATAGACAATAAGTAAATCCAGATGGCTATATTTCCTCTTACAAATCCTTCATGTCTTTCCCCAAGTCTTAATAACAAACTACGGTTTTCTTTTACCCTTGAATTATATCGTACAAAATCTTTCATATCCATATGATAAATTAAGTTTTCCAGATAACGATCTAAATTTTCTTTTATTTCTTTTGCTTTTTTTCTCCTGTTTTGTAAATCATCTACAAAACTTAAGTCACTTATTGGTATACGATAAAATTCCATTGCAGTTAATGGAATTGGATCTTTTGAATGATTCGCACGATAAGATATTTCTCTTTCAATTAATTTTCCTATTTCATAGGCCGCCCAAGAAAGTTTATGTGTATCTTCATCAGAAAATTCTGTAACTGGCAAAGAAAGTATATATGCTTGAGTCCGAGCTGCAAGTCGATCAATTAATAGGTCTACTACTTGCCCTTTTTCTGATGTTTTAGGAATTGTATATTCAACGAGTTCTCCATTATAGCTTATACTATAATCTTTATTAAATTTTTTCCTTTTGTCATAATTATCATAAATATATTCAGCATTATTTTCTTCCCAAAATTTATTTATTTCTTTATAAACTGTATTTTTATTTTGATCTTCCCAAAATTGATTAAACTCATTGCGAGTCGGTGGAATAAATAAATAGAGAGGAATATTTCTTTCTTTCCCAGATTTATCTACAATCTCTATTTTAAAGTAAAAATCAGATAGCTTTTCTTCTTTAACATGAATTTGTATTAATTCACTAAATCCTTCAATATTATTAACAATATTTTTTAAAAAAATTTGCTTTTTTAAATCATTCTTATAAATTTCGCAATAACAAGTACTATTCAAATAATTTATAATAACATTAGTTAATTTTTCATAAAAAGATTTTATGTTTTTATAATATATATTTACCTTATGCGGTGCTTTCTCTATAGTTGTTTCTATTACTTTTTCATTTTCAAAAATCCTTTTCCATAACAGTTTCTCGTCATCTAATGTTTTGGTAATTATTTGAATAGGTGGTCTAGGGTTTTTATCTGTTGGTATTAAAAACTGATATCCATTATTTTTTTTATTATTAGTAGTACAATGTTTACTATACGCTGGGAATGGAATAAATATCAATTCTTCAATTTTTATTTTTTCATATTCGGGACGGGAGATATCTGTTACCAAATAAACTAATGATAATAAAGATATATTTAGTTTACCAACATCTGTAGTCTTGTCATATTCCTTTTTTATTTTTTCTAATATGCGAGTTTCTAAATCATTTGCATTCTTTATGCTTTGTAGGTCTAAAGAATCATCATCCTTTTTATTTTCTACCTTTAAAATACCAATAACTTCTCCACCTGTATGAATACGAATTGGAACTCCATAATAGTTTTTGAAAATATTATATCTATATTTTGTCTTATTATCTTCTTTATATGTAAATTTTTCATTATTCCATACAATTTGATCAGCACCACCTAATTTCCTAAAATTTCTTGTACTTCGCATACTTAAGCGATCTTTAATTGCTGCAATATTTTCCTGATAAATAAGTTTTGTAATTCCGGAATCCAATGGAATATATCCTAATTCCATATTATATTCTAAAATCGTATCCCAATTTATTTTATTCTCTGCATTGTTTTTTTGTGGATTACGATTTAATATCTCATCACGATTTGCGACTCTTTCCCAAGGACTATCCTTATTTGCAGCAATCAGCTTGGCTAAACCTTTAGGATATTTCCAATAAGGAAATGTCTGAAAACTTTTTAGTAATTTTACACGATTTTCTTCAAATACTTTTCCATCTTCTTCAGTGAATTTATGCTTATTTATATAATTATTTTTCAATTTACCTATTTTCTCTTTAATATGTGCTTCCAATAAATATTTATTTAATAATTTAGAATCATATATTTTTAAATGGATAGTACATGAATCTGCATTTAAATATTTAGCAATAATATCGCAAAATTCAGCAAGAATTTTTTTTAATGTTTCAGGAGTGAATAATTCATATTCTTTAAGAAAATCATAAGTTTGTGCATTTAATAATTTACGTACATATTCTTTAAATTCAGATACTTTTTTTTCTGTTGATTTAGCTTCTACTTTTTCCGTACTCATCATTATCCCCTTCCTTAAAAAAAATTAAATATTTCTTAAAAATAGAGCCCAACGATCTATGCTTATAAGCCACTACTCCTAGTGATTTAATGTGAATTATTAACTTCACTAACTGCACGTTTTTAATAATATTTTTTAAATACTCATAACCATCAACTGATTTAATACAACCTAATGAAATATGAAAAACTTGTTTTGGAGTATATGTTATCCCCAATGATTGTGCAATTAAATCAATATCCAAATTAGCAACAATATTCTCTTCAATTAAAACAATAAAAAAACCATCACTACTTATTTCGAATTTACATTTTTCTAAATTTATATTCCCTCTAGGTAATAAAATTTTATTCTTAGTGAAAATAGATATTTTATCCCATTGCTCCTGTAATATCTCTTCGGCTTTCTGCACTGAAATATCATTTGCTTTAATTAATTTATTAAAAACATTTATCTCTTTTTCACTTAAAGAATCAGATATATTTTCTTTGAGCTGATGCATTATTTCTAAACATAATTCTTTACGCTTATTATCCTCAGGAAGCACAAATATAGAACGCATTATCGGAAATAATGTAATATGATAATCTGCGCTGCCTGTATCCAGAAAATCATCTTTAAATTTATCATCTATTTGTTTAATAACATAACTTATTTTTGTTTCTGGAAAATTAGGAATTTCAATCATTAATGCAACAGTAATTCCATAGCTATCCAATAAATTTTTTAAAAAATTACATTTAATTATCCATTCTTGTTTTGTCATGACAATAGTGTCTTTATGTAAGTGTTATGATCATCTTGTTTTGGAATTAAGATTGATTCGGAAACAAATTTATCAAAATAATTTATTACATCTTTTTTTTCGATACGAAAATTCTTTACTAAATCCCAAATATTAGTAAATAGTATAGTTTCCCCGGGTTTAAGATTATTAATTTTAAAATCCATAATTTTTTGCATATTGGATAATTCACTCATTTTATGAACTCTGTTAGCAATCATTGCTGCACCCAATGGCCCTATTATTGCTGGTTTATCTGTCTGTGCGATACCGATTGAGTCTAATTCTAAATTTTTATCTTTACCATAAACTTTATCATAATATTTTAGCAAAAAAGATTCTATTTGTACTTTTACTAATACCCCAGACAGTCCGCTCAATACTCCTCCTGCTAAAATAATTTCCTTAAATCTTTTTTTCCTATAAATGTTGTATAATAAAACAATTAGTTGTGCTATCTGTAAACCAAGTTGGCTAAATAATGCAATTGTTCCTAATATTTTTTCACTCAAAATTTCAAAATCAAAATCTTCTGGTAGCTTTTCAATATCATAGGAATTTATTAATTCTTTTCCAGTACAAAGCAGATTCAATCTATTAATTCCCAAATTCCAAACTTTTTTTGAAATTTTCTTATTATTAAGCATATCTTTAATTTCTTTTTTACTTTTTTTTAATTCTATTGCATATTGTTCGCAACCTCTATCAAAAATATATTCATTTAATATTTCATTATTTTTTAAAAACAAATCATTGAGCTTATTAAAAAGTTCATTAAAACGGGTATCCCCTTTTTTATTATCATTGTTTATTAATTCAAGAAGAAAACGATTATCTTCCAATATATTATTTTTTATATCATCATCAACACATTTCCAGAATTTTAATAATTCACCTAATTCAATGGATTCAACTCTAGTTTTTAAATCGTCAGATTCATTTTTACCGGAAATATCCCCAAATAAAAGCTTATTATTAAATATGAAATTACGAGAAAGATTTCTTATCCCTTTTGATGATACAAACTCTCTTGCACATCCTTCAATTTTATTCGGATATGGATTTACATTAAAATCTAAAATAATTTTTGAAAACTCTGTTACTTGATTAGAAGAAATAGCCCCATACGAATCAATATGACCACCGGCAAGAGATGTCCCGAGTTTTATAACAATTTTTCCCCCTGATTTATGTTTTTGTTCTACTTCTAACATACAAAAATTACCATAAGCTTCTGCATTGCCATCATTTTCAATGATAGTAACAAAAGATTTAGATAAATTAAATTTTTTAGATTGAAGCTGTTTATAAAAAACATTATTTAAATCTATTGATTGAATCTCTTGTGGTAAAGATTTATCATTAAGCATTTTACCATTAGACATTTCAATTTTTTTAAGTGTTCCGGAAATGCCGACAACTTTAGAATTACGAACAGCTCCTGGCCATGAAATTCCAACACCATTTATATTTTTCCATAATATTTTATAATTTTTCAAATAAGATGTTATTGTATAAATTATCCTATTACAAAATTCATCTGCCTTAATTGATTTAATCCCTGCGGAAAATGTTTTAATAGTTTCTAATGAATATTTATCAATTTTTTCTGACAAGTTAAATAAGCATATTTTTGTATCAGTCCCTCCGATATCAATCCCTAAAAAGATACCATTAACCATATCCTCTTTTGTAAAGGGAACAGATTCAATTAATTTAGTTGCTGATTTTATGGAAAACGATTTGAAATTAAAATTTTGAACATAACTTCCATACATTTCAGAATATCCATGATTTTTAGCATGACTTATAAGTTTTGCCTCGAGTTCCAAATTATTTAAACCTAATTCTTCTCTATCCTTTTCAATTGGACTGCAATCAGCATAAGCAGAATAAATTCCCAATGTAACTGCATAATTAAAAATTGTGGTAACAATAAATCGGGATAATATTTCTTTTCGTATTTCTTGTTCTTTAATATCACTATTTTCAGACAGAGGTAAATATATTTTTATATCTTCTATCTTTTCATTTGATTCGAAAAATAAAGTGATACATTGCACATTAAATGGATCAAAATCAACCATTGTGTCCAATACACGATAGATTCGGGGCATCCAGATAGGGGCATCAGAAGTATTAAGTTTATTCCTTAATAGAGTATCAAAAATAGCTTCGGCACTAAATTTTTTCGCTTCAATTTCTTTTAATTCTTCTTCTGTAATTTCTGGTAATCTATTTTGAAGCGCGAACCATTTACTTGGGGATATTATAAAAATAATATTTTTTTCGAAAGTTATTTCTTGTATTTCTATGCCTATTTTATTTAAATCTTCATTTTTAGTATCATTATTTATTTTTTTTATACTTTCAATAAAAAAATCTTTTCTTTTTATGATTTCCAATACATCAAAAAATATCCATAATATTTCTTGAGTTGTATTTTCTGTTATTTTTGTTAATAATATTTTAATTAGATTATAAAAATTATCTAATTTTTTTTCACAAAAAGATTTAATTATATCAAACCCAATTATATCTAAATTATCAATACTAGCAGGGCTGTTTTTACTTATTATATCCCCCAATAAAATAGATTCCCTGCCTGATTTACTTTTAACTTTAGCTAAATTTTTATTTTTTATCTCTCGCCATAAATCATTAAATAAATTAATATTTTTATTTTGAGAAGTATTAAAATAAAGATATTCTGAAAGTAATCTTATGGAAAGTAATTTATCTGGTGATTTAGTAAAAGATGAACATTTTTTTAGTGTTTTTAAAACATAATTAGCACGTTTTGTTGATCCATATCCAGATTGATATCTTAATAAAGCTTCTCTATAACTGAGTAAAAAATATAAAATAAACCCATATTTTTTTGCAATCGTTTCTTCACCAAATATTTCTTTATACACATCTTTATCTTTAAGCCCAATTACTGATTTTGTTTGCCATAAAGAAGAATTTAAATTTGCTGGGATGAATAATCTTGAATGAATCACTAATAAAATCCATTTGGGATCTTTTAAGATTGGTTCTAACCAATCAGGAGAAGGGTTTAATTTAATAATGTCTATAATTGCATTTAATTGTTTAACTACCTCTTCCCATAAATTATATTTAATTAATTCTGTAAATTCATAAGGGATTGAAGCAACTTCACCCAAAACAGCAAATTGCTTTTGTTCTATCAATTTTATTATTTTATTGCAAACATTATAAATAATGGATATACTATCTTGAGATGTTTTGACTATTTGCACAGAATCATTGTTCAACCAATATTTAAGCTCTGGATTAAACAACAAAAAAGTATTTAAATATTTATCTATATCGGGAATTTTTTTAGAAAGCTCTTCATATGAAATGTATTCACCTAATTTCAGAGAATTAAAATCTTGAGTAATTATATTTAAAAAATATTTTTCAGGTAAATATCTTTTATAAAAATCATGATTTTCCATTGCTTCTTCAAATAAAACTTTAATTTTTTGATATAAGGATTTATCTCCCAAAGATTGCATTAGCGGGAGAAAAACTTCGTAAGATTCTTTTACATAAAGTTTTCGTTTGATAACATTAGGATGGTTTAAAGCATCGCGTAAATTATCAAGCTTATCTGCTAATTTAATAATTAGACAATCATTCCCGCATTTAATAATATTTTGGTAATATGCATCTGATAACCGATCTCCGGTTTTTGGACGACTTCTTTTACGTGTTAAAGTATTTACAATTTTATGAATATTATTTCCAAACTTCTTTTTAAGTTCGAGAGGATTGTAATTTGTATTTTCTAATATATCATGCAACAATCCGGCTATAATAATTTCAGGTTGTGTTATTGAAAATTCTAAAATTAATGAAATGGCAATTCTGAATGGATGAACAATATATGGCTCTCCGCCTGCACGTTTTTCCTTTTTATGTAATTGAAAAGCTAAATCTATTGCTTTTAAAATTTTTTGCGATTCTTCTATAGAAAAAGATTTTTTAACTATTATTGGGAGGTTATTAATTAATTTTTTTTCTTCTCTGCTCCACCATTCAGGTAAATGAATTGGATTTATTTGCTCTATTTTTTTATTCATTTAATATCCTTTATTAAATAAATAATCGTTTTTCTTTAAATTTGTATATTAGTAATTGTTCTTTGATATGTTTCCATTTCTTTTTTATCCTGTCCTTCAAAATAATATCGAATAAGAGCATCTGTCCCTGATGGTCTTATAAGGCACCAGAAAGTTTCAAATTCCAAAAGTGTCCCATCCCCAACAAATAACAATCTCTTGACTATTGGTAATAAATCATCCCCTTTAGATACTTTTTTATTAAGTTCATTACGCATATTTTCAAGAGACATTCCTGTTTCAGCTTGCTTAGCAAGACCTATAAAATATTCCATAGTCTGATCTCGTTTAGCAATACCTAAAGATTTTGCTTTTTGTAAATCTATTCCTGTTAAACTTTCATCATATAAACGCACATCACATCGAGTAAAAAATTTATATTTTATATTATATTTTTCAATTAGATTGCAGTAATAATCTGCAAATGTCTGTTTTGAATTATATAGAAAAGCAGCTAATGAAAAAGTTAAAAGACCAAACTGCATTCCATCTTTTTCACGTAAAGCGATCAATCCTTTTGTTTTGTTTTTATTCATTAAAAGCTCTGTCCCGCCAAAAACAGCTCCACCGGATTCTTCACACATAATTAATGCTCTTGGATTTTTACCAATATATTTTTTTTCTCCGGTTGGAGTTATAAAATGTTCCGTTGCAGAAGATCGTGTTTCCAGCCATTCAGCAAGTGTACCCATATATTTAAAACCTACACGAACTTGTGTAACTGGAATATTAAATAATGTTGCAAGCTCACCAATAGAACGAGAAGTAGAAACTGAATATGTAACAAACCAATCATATGCATTAAGAAGATGATCTGATTTAAGTACATCAATTCTGTAAGAAGTAAGCATTAAATAAATTTGATTGGGAGTAAAATATACTATACATTTATCATTACCCTGAATTAACTCAACTTCAAGTCCAAGTTCATTATAATATTTTGCTCGATCAGCAGATGCAACAGTAACTATATTTAGCCTGTCACCATCAGGATCCCAGATAAAAACAACATTTGCTTTATTATTAAGCAGAATCTCCTGTGCTCCAACATAACGATAAACTTCTCTTTTCCCGGGATCAGGACCAAAGTTTTCTTTATCTGTCTGTCCAATTTTATGATACTCCGAATCTTCTTCTCCATAGAAATATTGGACAACTCCATCCTTCCCTGTTGTAATGCCAAAAAGATCAAAAATTCTCTCTGTTGTTGCTTTCATTGACCCGCCAACAGTACATATAGAACAATGGAAACCTTTTTTTATGGCTTGTTTTATATCATTCTGTGATTTTTCTAAAATAATTGATTTTTGATATTGCACATATGGGATATCAATATTAAAATCATATAATATATTTTCATTTGGCTGCCATGGAGCAAGATTGATTGTCGTACGATTCTTAACAATATTTTTTACTTCGGAAATAATTTCTTTTTCTTCAGCTAAAAGCTGTTTTCCCATTGAATCCATTGGTTTCCATCCACCCTTAAAAAATGGTGAATGACTGGCTGTGAGATTATCACCGCTTTGGAAATTATTATAGAAAACACCAAAAGATGAATACCAGATTGGAGTAGTCCGAACTTGTGAACGGAGATGGACTTTTATGTTATGAGCAATATATATCCGTGATAGAATACATATAAATTCCTGTGTATGAGGCCGTGTTTCTCCGCCAATATGCACATGTGCTTGTTCATTATTTGCAAATTTTCTTTTGAAAACACGCGCTTTTGCTTCACCCAAAATAGCAATTGTTAATAAATTGAATGCCACCTCAGGATTAGCTATATCTTTAGGATCTAATTGATCTCTATAGCCTGCTGTCATTAAATAAAAGTTTTTTGCCCAGTTTTCAAGAGAATAAGTCTCAATCAATGATTGGATCAATTCGATTTTCTGCCATTTATTATCATATGGGTTGATTTCGATTTTTTCTAATCCCATTATATCTCCTGTTAAGAAATAAATTTATATTGCTTAAGTATTTCAATTGTATTTTCCCATGAACTTGTTTGAATTGCTTCAACCGGGCATTTGGAATCAGAAGACCATTTTTTAATGAATTTTCGAATAACATAATCATTCCCGCCTTCAAACAAAGCATCACCGATAAATAGTAATCTTTCAACTCCTTCTTTTAATAATGTTCGAATCGCATTTGTTTTATCTTGATCAGCAATTCCAATATCAAAAGAAGTTTGTCCTCCTAACATTATTACAAGATTTTTTTTATTTATTAAAGTTGATAATTCTCGATTAAGATATTCCATGATTTCTTTTCTATATCCTGATTTACGATCAAACTCACTGAAATTTTTCCTATTAGCTTGAACTTCCAAATTTTCTTTTTCCACTCTGCCAATCGGACAGAAATTAACCATTGAAATTCTATCCGATATTCTTTCCCCAATTATTTTTATTGGAAATAATAACTGAAATTTTTCTATTTCCAAAGCTTTCTCTAATATTTTAATTAAAAAATTATAGTCATCATCTCCAAGATGTTTTTTAATATTAAATTCGGAAACCAATTCGATTGAAATACTTTTTGAGTAGTCACATTTGTAATGTATAGCGCCATTACTAATAAAAGCTTCAAATTGTTTACGAAAGCCTAATGCAAAAAGAGGTTTGAAATATTGTTCGTTTAAAAGTGAAAAATTGCTGCCTGCAACAACATGAAAAGGAACAGAAAGATTTTTTAAAATTTCCACCATTGATTTAGTTATTGGCTGTCGGGGAGGAGTTAATGTATTATCAACATCAAACATTATAGCCGTTCGCATCAATTTTTCCTTTCCCAAAATACGGGGAATAGCTATACTCAAGATAAATGAATATATTTGATAGATTTTTATTCGAATTTATATAATGAAAACGAAATAAAGTCAATAAAAAAAATATCCGTTTATATAACCTTTCTTGACAATAGCTTAAGTTTATGTAAAAATAAAATTATGTTAGGTTATCTTTGAAAGGAGATTATTAAATTGAGTAATAAAAAACAATATATACAAGTATCATTGCTTACAGGAAGAAGTTATATCGGATATGTGACCGATGATTTTTCTCCTAACTATAATGACGATATGTCATTTATTTTGTTTAATTCGCATTGTTTCTATACAAAATTAAATAAAAACGGAGAACCGCTTGTTGAATTAATTAGTGTAGAAGATACACCGGAAGGTTTTACTCCGGATATAGAAATCATGTGGCAATCTGTCTCCACTGTGCTATATCTTAAAGAAAATTCATCATTGGTAAAAAAAATTGAAAATAGAAATAAAGATAAAAAAGTAGAAGACGAAAAGCCTCAACCAAATCTTATAGTATTAAACAACGAAAAAAAAGTAAAAGGTGTAACAGAATAATTTCATAGAAGGAATCCACTAAATGGCAATGAATATCATAGCTTTTTTATTATTTTTATTATTAGTTGCAATAGTTTGGATAGCAATTGATGAAGACGAAACCGGGAGCAAAGGATGATAGGTGGGTTTAATGAAAATGTTGAACATAATGGAAATATATATCATGTTCAGACTGAAAATCTCGGAATAGATAAAGCTGTAATCAGGACCATCATATATGATGGCGGTTCTATTATTGCCACACGTCAAACTAACTACCAAAAACTGCGTGATAAAAAAACTCCCAAAGAATTAAATGATATAATAGATGTTATTATTAAAAAACAACATCGTCTGGTTGTCGAAGAACTTTTAATCCGTAAAATTGATAAAAAAGAAAAAAAAGAACAAGATCCCTTAGCGGATTTTCTTTCAAAATGGAGCGACTCTAATTAGCAATAAAATAAATATATGTAATTTAAATCACAATGAGCTGGAAGAAGCTGTCATTGCCTTAGGATTAAAAAAATTTATTGTTTCTCAGATTGAAGATTGGATATACAAAAAGTTAATTCTCTCATTTTCATTAATGACCAATATTTCTCCTGCAATTCAATCCTTGCTTGATAATAATTTTGACTTATATCTTCCGGAATTGCATAATTCTGTTTTATCACAAGATGGGACAATCAAATTGGTATTTAAATTAAATGACGGAGAAAGCATTGAATCGGTTTTGATCAAAGAAGATGATAGAAAAACAGTATGTATATCCTCTCAGGCAGGATGCGCTCATGGCTGCAAATTTTGCGTAACAGGTAAAATAGGACTTATTCGTAATCTTAAAGCTGCTGAGATTGTCGGACAGCTTATTATGATATTAAAACGGGAACAATCTATTACAAACATTGTATTCATGGGCATGGGAGAACCCCTTGCGAATATTGAAGAGGTATCAAGAGCCATACAAATAATAACTTATCAGAAAGGATTATGTATTTCTCCTCGTAGAATTACCGTATCAACCTGCGGGGTAATTCCTCAACTGATAAAATTCAATACTCTGAATCTTAAGGTAAACCTGGCTATTTCTTTAAATGCCACAACTAATAAAGATCGTGATCTTTTAATGCCTATAAATAAAAAATATCCTATCAATGAACTATTGGCAGCATGTCATAAATTAAATCTTTCAAAAAGACAAAGAATTATATTCGAATACATATTAATTAAAGGTATTAATGATTCAAAAGAAGATGCATTAAGACTTGTTAATCTATTAAAAGGAATTCCAAATAAAATTAATCTTATTATTTACAATAAAAATCCATATGTAAATTTCAAATCTCCGGATGTTGAATCTGCAGAACAATTTCAGCAAATCTTAATTGACCATCATTATTCATGCTTTATGCGCCGCAGTAAGGGGGATGACATCAATGCAGCTTGCGGTCAACTAAGTGCAGGTCATAAATTAGATTCTTCGCTTCGCTCAGAATGACACTCTCGTCCTGGTTGTCATTCTGAGCGAAGCGAAGAATCTCGTTTTTCAATTTCCTAAGCTTTAAATTAATAATTGATTGACTTTAAATTTATCTTAAGTAATAATAAAAAGCATTCAGCTATCAGCTAGCTGAATGCTAATAGCTGATGGCTTACTTTTAGTATTATGAAAGGATCATTATATGCGTAAATACTGTATAAATTTATTTATTATATGTTTATTATTAATTTTAAATTCATGTGCAAGTCATAATACATATAGAACAAAAGAACAAAAAATTTCTCCTGAAATAAAAATAGCTGTTGAAAAAGCTATCGAGAAAATTAAACCGGCACTTGTAAGAATTTTTGTTGTTACCACAAGTTATGCAAATGGAAGAGAAATTAAGCATGAATCTGCCGGCAGCGGAGCAATTATTTCTCCTGATGGATATGTAATCACAAATCATCATGTTGTTGGTAAAGCAACATATATAGTATGTACCCTATTTGATAAAGAAGAAATTGAAGCAGAACTTATTGCTGCAGATCCGCTTGCTGATATAGCTATTATTAAACTTATCCCTCGTGAAAAAAAAATATTTCACACAGCCTCATTTGGCAACTCGTCACTTATTAAAGTCGGAGATAGCGTGCTTGCAATGGGAAGCCCTCTTGCTCTATCACAATCAGTTACAATGGGAATTGTAAGCAACACAGAACTCGTTATGCCGCAATTTTTCTGGCCGTTTAATAAGTTTGAACTTGAAGGAGAAAATATAGGATCAATAGTAAGATGGATCGGACATGATGCCCCTATATACGGCGGAAATTCAGGAGGGCCTCTTGTTAATCTTGATGGTGAAATAATCGGTATTAATGAAATGGGAATGGGATTATCAGGAGCTATTCCCGGAAATCTTGCAAAAAAAGTTGCTGAGGAATTAATCCAAAATAAAGAAGTTACCAGAAGCTGGATCGGGCTTGAGATTCAACCTCTTTTAAAATCATCGGGATATAAAGAAGGAGTGCTTGTAAGCGGAGTAATTGAAGATTCTCCCGCACAAAAAGCCGGCTTTTTACCTGGTGATATTCTTTTAAAAATAGCTGATAAAAATGTTCTGGTTAATTTCGTTGAGCAACTGCCAATATTTAATCAACAGCTCATGGAACTTTCTATAGATAAAAATGTTGATGCTATTGTATTACGCAATAATAAGGAGCTTAAAATAGAAGTTATTCCCACTAAAAGAGAAAAAGTACGTCCTCCGATAAGTGAAGTAAAATCATGGGGAATGACAGCTAGCAATCTTTCTCTGGTTGTGGCTCAGGAAATGCGCAGAAAAACAAATAAAGGAGTAATAATCACAAGCATACGACCTGGTGGTCCATGTGATGAAGCAAAACCAGCTATCAGAGTCAATGATGTAATAGTTGAAATAAATGGTATTCAAATTAATAGCATTAATGATCTTCTGGCAATATCAGAAAAAATACTTTTAAAAAAGACTTTTCAAATACCAGCTTTAGTTAGCTTTGAAAGGAATCAAGAAAAATATATAACTGTTGTAAAAATCGGAGACAAAATTTTAGAAGATAGAGGTAGTGAAGCAAAAAAAGCATGGCTTGGTGTTGGGATACAGGTATTGACACATGATATTGCCAATATATTAGGAATTCCAAACAGTACAGGCGTGCGCATAACATCTGTATATCCCGGAAGTCCTGCTGGGAAAGCAGGGCTTTTAGTAGGAGATTTTATTATTGAATTGGATGGAGAAACCATATCAAGCTCAGAACCTCAGGATATTGAAGTTTTGCCTGTTCTAATAAGACAATACAAAATAGGTTCTGTTGTAGAATTTACTATACTTAGAAATGAAGCTGCCGATAAAAATACTGTAACCGGGATTCCAACACTAACAAAAATGAAAATAAAAGCTGAGCTGGGCTCAACTCCTGCTTTAGCAAAAGAAATGAAAAAATATCGCGATAAAAACTTTGAATTTACAGTTAGAGATATAACCTTAATGGATAAAATTGATACCAATAGCATTACAAATGAAAATATAGGTGTATTCGTGGAAGCCGTTGAAGAAGGCGGATGGGCAGCATTAGGCTATATGGCTGTCGGGGACATTATTTTATCAATAAACGGAGAACCTATATCAGACTCAAATAGTACAAAAAAAATTATGCAGGAAATAAAATTAAAAAACCTTGAACGCATTGTTTTTCAGGTACAAAGAGGTATTCATAAATTATTTATAGAATTAAAAGTTGATAAAAGGAGAAAAGATGAAATTTAATTTAATGTATAGAAAATTGAAAAAGCAGATTCTTCAGTCACTTTGTTCCTTCAGAATGACATCCACCGTTAGCTGTCATTCTGAGCGAAGCGAAGAATCTGCTTTTAATTTAAAAAAAATATTGTTTTGCATTCTTGTGTTTTGTTCCGGTAGTGTATTTGCCGATGAGACTGCAATAAGCGGAAAAAATATTGCCTCAAAATGGGAAAATGCTATAATAATTGTAAAAATAACTATTAAACAAAAAATGATACTTAAAGGAAAAGAACTTTATAATTCGGAAGAAAAACTTGAAATTAACGGTACAGTATTGGATTCTACAGGGCTTGTAGTTTCCTCTCTTCAAGAAACCGATCCTTCGGCATTTATTGAAAACATGATGCAAGGGATGCCTGATGATGACAAACCAAAACATGAGAGTGAAATTACTGACATAAAAATTCGTTTTTCAAAAAACAATGAAATACCGGCAAAAATAGTACTTAGAGATAAAGATATCGATTTAGCTTTTATTCGTCCGATTAATAAAATAAAAGAAAATGTTCAATACATCAATCTTAAAGACAGCGTACAGCCTGAAATTTTAGACCGGATCATATGCCTTGATAGATTGGGTAAGATAGCCAATGAAGTAACTTATATAGGAACAGGGCGCATTCAGGCTATCGTAAACAAGCCGCGCACATTTTACATTCCTGATGAAAATGTCACTTCAGGACTTGGCATTCCGGTATTTTCACAAGAAAAAGAAAAAATAATCGGGATCATGTTACTACGTTCATTAAACAATCAAGATAATACAGGGAGATCATTCTTCAGCAGAAAAAGTGCAGCAACTGCAATACCAATTATAATGCCTACATCTGAAATTGCAGGCGTTTCTTCACAAGTTCCTGCTTATGAAGAAAAACAATGAAAAACATAATAAATATTTCTTTAATTAAATCAGCTATCAGCTATCAGCCATCAGCTAATAATAATATTCAACCCATATTGGATAAAGCATTAAAATTAAAAAAACTTAGTCTGAATGAAATTGCTGTATTACTACATGTTGAAGATAAAAAAAATCTAAAAAAAATTTATACTGCTGCTTCAAAGCTAAAAGAAATTGTTTTCGGAAAACGTGTTGTGCTTTTCACACCTCTATATATAAGCAATGAATGCGTTAATAATTGTTTATATTGCGGGTTCAGGAGTGCTAATAAATCCACTTCACGCATAACAATGACTATTCCTCAAATAATTGAGCAGGCAAAAATATTAGAAAAAACAGGCTTTAAAAGAATACTTTTGGTTGCAAGTGAAAACCCAAAAAAAGTTACCATTTCATATATTACATCAGCAATAAAAGCGATTTATAAAAATACCAATATCCGCATTGTGCATCTTAATTCCGCTCCTTTTGATGCAACAAAATTTAGCAAGCTGCATAAAGCCGGACTTGGCGTATATCAACTTTTTCAGGAAACATATCATCCTGAAACATATTTTCACATGCATCCGGGAGAACATGAAAAAGAATATTACTATAGAATTACAGCTATGGATAGAGCGATTGAAGGAGGGATCAATGATATTGGGATAGGAGCGCTTTTTGGATTATATGATTATAAATTTGAAACTCTATCTCTCATTGCACATTCAAGACATCTGGAAAAAAAATTCGGATGTGCTGCTCATACCATATCTGTTCCAAGACTGCGTCCTGCCGAAGGCGCTTCTGTCCAAAAAACAAAATATGTACTTAATGATAAAAATTTCAAAAAAGTTATAGCTGTTCTTAGACTGGCTGTTCCAACTGCCGGAATTGTTGTGAGCACACGTGAAAGCGCCAGATTACGTAATTACATTATAAATATCGGTGCATCACAAATAAGCGCTGGATCTCGCACTTCACCGTGCGGTTATTCTCAGAATAAAAAAGAATTGCTTGAACAATTTAAAATAGAAGATTCTCGTCCTCTGGATAAAGTTATTTTCGATCTGGCAAAACACAATACAATTCCAAGTCTTTGCACAACCTGTTATAGAGTTGGACGAACAGGACATACCTTTACAAAACAAGCTCGAAAAGGAGTAATAAAAAATTTCTGCCTGCCGAACGCACTTTTGACACTGGAAGAATATATCCTTGATTATGCTGATTTACAAACTAAAAACATTTGTGATAAAATAGTTCATAACTATTTAAAAAATAGTAAAAAATACGGATTACCAAAAAATTTCGTTTCAAAATTAGAATCAATAAAAAATGGCAAACGAGATGTATACTATTAGGAGAAATCATGATTAAAGTGATTTTAAATGGAGAGAATAGAATAATAAATAGTAATCTTACTGTAAGCGGTTTACTTAAAGAACTGGAACTTGAAGCTCGTAAGGTAGCAATCGAAGTCAATCTAAAAGTAATCTCAAAACCAGCATATGATTCTACTGCTATAAATAATGCAGATAGAATAGAAATCATACATCTGGTCGGTGGAGGATAGAGAAAAATTGGATAACAGCTTCCTAAATGAAATAAAAAAAGAATTTGAAACTCTGGAAAAAAACAATGCTTTCCGAACTCTTAAAAAAATAACAAGTCCATGTTCTTCACACATCACAATAAATAACAAAAAAACGCTGAATTTTTGTTCTAATAATTATTTAGGATTTACAACTAATCCGGATGTTATTGATTATAGTATAAAAATATTAAAAGAATATGGGACAGGAGCCGGAGCTTCAAGATTAATAGCGGGTAATCTATCTCCTCATTTTGTCCTGGAACAAAAACTGGCTGAATTTTTAGGGACTGAAGATACTCTTGTTTTTTCAAGCGGGTATCAAGCTAACATAGGTGTTATCACAGCATTGGCAGGGCATAATGATGCATTATTTTGTGATCGGCTTTGTCATGCCAGCATAATCGATGGAGCAATGCTTAGCAAGGCAAAATTATTTCGTTATCCGCATAAAGACTGTCAAACTTTGAAAAAATTATTAGACAAACACAAAAATACATATAAACATAAAATTATCATTACTGAATCAGTTTTTAGCATGGATGGAGATATAGCTCCACTTTTGGAATTAGTAAAAATAGCAAAAAAATTTAATTGCTTATTAATAATTGATGAAGCTCATGCTATTGGAGTTATTGGGGAAAATGGTCGTGGAGTTTATGAGTTATTCGGAATCAAACTCGATGATTCATTATTAATTATTGGGACATTAGGTAAAGCATTGGGCAGCGCAGGAGCATTTGTTGCTTGCAATCAAACACTCAAAAATTATTTTATTAATAAGTCGCGCAGTTTTATTTTTACAACCGCACCTACTCCTGTAAGTATGGCTACGGCAATTAAATCTATTGAGCTTATTAAAAGCTCAACCGAATCAAGAAAAAATTTACTTGATAATGCACAAAAATTTCGTACTGAGCTCAAGACGCTGGGATTCGATTGTTTGGAAAGCGAGACACAAATTATTCCTGTGATTATCGGTGACAACAAAAAAACAGTATTATTCAGTAAACTCTTATTGGAAAAAGGAATATATATTCTTGGTATCCGCCCCCCTACTGTTCCGCTGAATACTGCCAGGTTAAGAATTTCTATTATGGCTACACATACGAAAGATGAAATAAAAGAATGCATAAATGCTTTAAAATCAATAGGGAAAGAACTTGAGATAATTTAAGGTATAGGAAATTAAAAACAGATTCTTCAGTCGTTTCACTCCTTCAGAATGACATATACGAACAGTGTCATTCTGAGCGAAGCGAAGAATCTGCTTTAATAAAAAAATGCACAAAAAAATAATTCAAAAACATTTCTCACAAAAAGCTAAAACATATGATAAATATGCTATATTGCCGCAAAACTTAGCTAAATATCTTATTGAATACATTTCAGTAAATATAAATTTGTTAAATCCCAGCAATGGATTAATCTTAGATATTGGGACAGGTACCGGCGATCTTCTTTTGCAATTGGCAAATATATTTACACAAGCTTCAATCATCGGCTGTGATATTGCTCCCGGTATGATTAAAGAAGCGCAAAAAAAAATAAAAACACAAAAAAAAATAAAATTAATATGCGCAGATGCGGAGAACATACCTCTATTAGATAACTCATGTAATTTGTTGATATCGAATGCAACATATCAATGGATTTTCAATCTTTTGCTGGCATTTCAAGAAGCCCATAGAATATTATTACCCGGAGGAAAATTTGTATTTACTATTTTCGGATCCCAAACATTACATGAACTAGTAGAAGCTGGCAGTCATAAGGTTAAGCACATAAAATTTAAAAATAAAGAAGAGTTGCAAATAGTTTTAGAACAAGCTAATTTTGTAATTGATGAGTTCAAAATCATTAGTTTTACTCTTTATTATCCTGATGTATTTTCTCTTTTGCAATCCATGAAAAATATGGGGGCAGGTAATATATTTTGGGAAAAGGGCTTAGGCGGACGAACTTTCCTTAAAAATCTGGATGATAATTATTCAAAATTTTTCAAGACAGAAAAAGGGTTGCCTGCCACATTTGAAGCATATCTAATTTCTGCAAGTAAATTAAATTAAGCCCGATAAATCGGGCAACTACAAATACAATAATTGTAGTCGCTCGATTTATCGAGCTGTATTAAATTATTTTTTACTTGATTTTCCTTCTTCTAACTGTATAATTATACAAAAATTAAAAATTGAAACAAAAGGAGATTATATGGCGCTTTTTAATAGTAAAAAAGATAATAACAATGAATTGGAATTTAATTCTAAAATAGATTGTATTATTGATTCGGATACTACCTTTTCAGGAGAATTAGAATCCACAGGCTCTATGATTATTAATGGAATATTGAAAGGAAACAAATTAATTGCAAAAGGTAGCCTGACTATTGGAGAAACAGGCGCTGTGGATGCTGATATTGAAACTCATGATATAAAAATAGCAGGGATAGTAAATGGAAATATTAATGCTAAAGCAAAAATAGAAATCACTCAACAAGGGAGGCTTTATGGTGATATTCGCTCTCAGCGACTGCAAATAATTGATGGTGGAATTTTCGAAGGGACTTGTGCAATGGGTGTTGTAAAAGAAGAAATTAAGCCTGCTTTATTAATGGAGAAGATATGAATAAAAATATAATCGTAGCCATAGATGGCCCTGTTGGAAGCGGAAAAAGCACAGTTGCCAAATTTCTAGCTGCTAAACTTGGATTCCTTTATATTGATACAGGAGCTATGTACAGAGCTGTTACTCTTAAAGTTATGAGAAATAATATTGAATTAACCAATACTGAAAAGATAGCTAAGCTTGCTCAGGATACTGATATAAAGTTAGTTCAACAAAATAACAAACTCCATGTATATCTTGATAATGAAGATGTTTCCGAAGCTATTCGTGCACCTGAAGTAAGCCGCAACACCTCACCAGTATGCGATATAAAAGATGTAAGAAAACGTTTAGTAGCATTGCAGCAGGAGATGGGGAATGGAGGGAATATCGTTATGGAGGGGAGAGATATTTCGACAGTTGTTTTTCCACAAGCAAAAAAAAAATTTTATCTTGATGCTTCACTCGATGAACGAGCAAAACGGCGTTTCTTAGAATTACAAAACAAAGGATTTAAAATTACTTTAGAAGAAGTTAAAAAAGATATAATCACAAGAGATGAACGTGATAAAACAAGAGAATTAGGTGCACTAAAAAAACATCCTGATGCAGTAATTATTGATTCAACAAGTATCAGTCCTGAAGATGTTGTTAACAAAATGTTCGATATTGTTCTTAAATAAAAATTAGATCCCCGATAATAAATGTCGGAGATGACAGGCAAGAGGGTGCAATTAAAAGTGTTGGGATACGCCTTTACTTTGCTGTCATTCTGAGCGGAGCGAAGAATCTGCTTTTAAAGCATGAAAAACAGATTCTTCGCTTCGCTCAGAATGACAGAGAACAAATTTCTATTATTCGATGATAGCTTGTTAGCTAAAAGCCGATACTTTTAATTACACCCCAGTCAAGAGGCTATGTGATAATTTATTATCTTACTCATATTATTTCATGGATTATTTGTAAAATATTTTTCCGTCTTGAAGTTAAAGGAATAGAAAATATTCCTAAACAGGGTTCTGTATTGCTTGTTTCAAATCATGTAAGCAATATGGATCCGATTTTTATACCTACGGCTGTTTGGAGAAGAATATTCAACTTCATGGCTAAAGAAGAACTATTTAGCAACCCAATAATTGCTGCTTATTTCCGAAAAATAAAAATGTTCCCCATTAAACGAGGCAAAGGTGATTTAAAAGCAATAAAAACATCAATAGATATATTAAACAGAGGTGAATTATTGCTCATGTTCCCTGAAGGGACACGTTCAAAAACAGGAGAATTACTGCCAGCGCAGCCAGGCTCGGCTTTAATAGCTCTTAAATCAAATGCCACTATTGTTCCGGCATTTATTTCAGGTTCGGAAAAAGTACTTCCAAAAGGTGCAAAAATGATTAGACTAAAAAAAATAACAGTATATTTCGGCAAATCTTTTAATCTTGAAAAATATAAAAACGCAATCGATAGTAAAGAAAATTATAAAATAATCGGTGAAGAAATAATGAAGCGAATTGCCGAATTAAAAGATGGAATAGCTCATGGCTCATAGCTCTTAGGATTGTTCATATTTCGCTTGACAAAAATATGGTTTTTCTTATACTTATATAAGTATAGAAAATTAAAAGTTTAAAAGTAAAATTAGATTCCCGATAAAACATGTCGGGAATGACACAATCTTTTGCATGTCATACTCGGCATGTTTTATCGGGAATCTAATTTGATAGTTAAATAGGAGATTAATTTTGTGGAGATGCGAAATAAAATAAATAAATTTTTAGCATCATTTCTTATTTTAATAATTATTTTCACTTTATTAATTTCTAATCCTCTCTGTGCAGAACAGGTCACAGGTAAAGTCATATGGGTTTCACCTTTCTTTGGATTTATATATATTCGCTTAGATGATGATAAAATAGCAAATCTCGGAAGTGAATTGGAAATATATTTAAAAGCTAATAATAAAACCGGCAAAATAGATTCAATTACTTCTTACAAAGATGTAACAATTTGTAAAGTAGAACCTTCTGAATTAGTAAGACAAATACGTAAAGGTGATACGGTTTCAGGCAATATCAAGCTTTCGATTGCAACTCCCAAAAGAAAAAGATTAATTAGTGATACTATAATTGCAGAATATGAACAGCAACAAAAAATAAGAAAAGAAATCGAAAGTTCAGTAACACCGGAACAAACTATTGAAACCGAAAAAAAGATTCAAGAAGAATTAGAAAAAAAACGTATAGAAGAAAAAACAATGCTTCTTAAAGATGAAGTACGAAGAAAAGAAGAAGAATCAAAACGAAAAGAAGAAGAAGAAAATAATAAAATGTTGAATAGTTTAACCGCTGAAAAGTGGTTTGATAAAGGAGAAACTGCCGGTGATCCTAAGTTTAAAATTGAGTATTATAAAAATGCTTTAAAATTGAACAATAATTATACTGAAGCTCATTACAAATTGGGAACGGTTTATCAAGAGAATGGTAATTTAGGCGATGCACTTGCTGAATACATTGAAGTAGAAAGAATTGATAAAAAACATGTTCTGGGTTTAAATAATACTGCTGACATATACAAACGTTTAGGATTCATGGATCAAGCATTGGAAACAATTAAAAAAGCAGCTGACTTTTCCCCTACCACAAGTATTGTTTGGGTAACTATGGGTGAAATTTATGAAGCAATGAATGAGAAACAAAAAGCCATAGAAGCATATTCCCACGCAATTGATGATTCAAAATGGAAATCCTATGTAACAAACAAGATATCTGAACTGCAAAAATAAATTTAAATTAATTTCTAATCCAGATATGATAAAGCCTTAATAAATATAATTCTATACCTGCTAAAATAATAGCAATCGGGATATAATACAATAAATTTTTAAAACTTTTAATTTTATGTTCTTTTTTAAAAAACATTATTACTAATATCAAATTTGTATTGAAATATAATATTAATATTCCGATTATTGATAAACCAGCTAATAGCCAATACAACCATTCCAAACCGGATATTATTAAAACATAAAAAATAAATAAAAAAAATATAAGTCCTAAGAGGTCAATATATTTTGATATAACCCCTCTTTTGTCCTCTTTTTCCCATATCATAAAGTTTGAAATAGGATATAAAAAACAAACTAATGCAGTGCCTGTTAAAAATCCCGTTGCCAGTCGGATATAATTATTAGTATCCCTCAATTTTAAAACTACCGTACCAACATCAAGCCCCATTAACACTATAAAACTTAACAATATATACATTATTGATTTATCGGGCAAAGCAGCCCCTTTTCTTCTCGATAAAATTAAAAAATATATATATGTTAAAAACGCTCCGAGATAAATTCCGGTGCAACGAGAACATATAGGTAAACTCAATCCGTTTATAATAAAAGACCTATCAAAATTCTGATGACAAACAGAAGTCCCAATTTCATACAAAATCATATAGCTAATTCCCTTTTTATTCTTTTTGTTATTTTTATTCTTCAAAAGCAGATTCTTCGTTTCACTCAGAATGACACTTTTCCTTTGCTTATCATGTCATCCTTGAGCATCTTCATGTGTCATTCTGAGCATCTTCATGTGTCATTCTGAGCATCTTCATGTGTCATTCTGAGCATCTTCACATGTCATCCTTGAGCATCTTCATGTGTCATTCTGAGCGAAGCGAAGAATCTGCTTTTAATACCACTCTTCACTTA